>CANHUG010000311.1 GCA_947462995.1 Verrucomicrobiales bacterium
AACGCCGACGGCAAACCCGTCTCCGAAAAATGGCTCTGGCTCTGGCACCGCCCCTGACCATCAACCCCTCACTTGTTCTCCTCAGGCTTCAGCAAGCCCATCTTCTTCAGCTTCGGCACAATCGTCGCACGGCAATACCCCCAGTTCCCCGTCCCCTTCGTGAAGTTCGCGTTGAAGTAATCCTGATGGTAGTCCTCCGCAGGATAGTAATTCTCCAGCTTCACAATCTCCGTCACAATCGGATCCTTGAACTTCCCGCTCTTGCCCACCTTCGCCTTCACCTGCTCCGCCGTCGCCTTCTGCGCGTCCGTGTGATAGTAAATCCCAGACCGGTACTGCGTCCCTTCGTCGTTCCCCTGACGATTCAATGTCGTCGGATCATGCAGCTCGAAGAACACCTCCAGCAGCTTCTCAAACGGCATCACCTCAGGATCAAACGTCACCTTCACCACCTCCGCATGCCCAGTATCCCCCTCGCACACCTGCCGGTACGTCGGATTCTTTACATGCCCATTCGAGTACCCGCTCTCCACCTTCTCCACCCCCTTCACGCGCTGCAGAATCACTTCAATACACCAGAAACATCCGGCACCTAAGGTTACAGTTTCCATCTTCTTCGTTGGGGCTGGAGCTTTCGCCGCCGCTTCATCCGCCGCCGGTACCCGGCCAGTCAGAAGCATCAGGCTGGCGGCAAACAGAAAAAATCGGCGCGGATTCATGGCAGTCAGGTCTTATATTCCTCCCATCATACGCACCTGCTCACCTCGGTGTTGCACCCGCAGGCAATTCACCCGCCGCACGCTTCCCAGGCACCGGAGGCGTCGGCTCCGCCTTCCACCCACGCAGCCGGCAATGCACCCGCGACACCTCACCCATGTAACTCCCCGCAGAAAACGCCGCCGCAGCCGCCATCATCCGCTTCTTCGCCTCCTCCTTCCGACCGTTCGCCTCCGCATACAGCCCAAGATACAAATCCGCATACGCCACCGCCTCACCCCCAGCCTTCGCCGCCGCCGCCACCACCGCCTCCTCCTTCCCCTTCCCCGCAAACAACGCATGCACTTCCTTCATCGGCACACGCTCGTCATCCGTGATCGGTATAAACACCTTCCGCGCCGCCTCCGGACTCTCCAGTTTCGCCACGCACAGATAATGCCACACCGCATTCTCCACATCCTCAGGATTCACCTTCTGATGCACCTCAAACTGATCCCGCCCATCCTGGTACCGTCCCGCATAATACAACGCAATCCCACGCTGCCAGTGAAACGGCAGCGATGACGGCTGCGCCGCCACCTGCGCATCCCACTCCACCAAGGATTCCTTGATCCTCCCCTCGAAAAACAACTGCACGCCCTTCCGGAACCGCTCCTCAGGCGTCTGCCCACGCACCGCCCCCAGCATCAGCACCACACTCATCACCACTTTCGTCAGGATTCCAATGTTCTTCATGGCGTCGCAGAATTGTCAATAAACCCTTCAAGGTGCCGGATCCGCGTCGGATGCCGCATCTTCCTCAAGGCCTTCGCCTCAATCTGCCGGATCCGCTCCCTCGTCACCTGAAACTGTTTGCCCACATCCTCCAGCGTCCGGCTGAACCCGTCATGCAACCCGAACCGCTGCTCCAGCACCGCCCGCTCACGGTCACTCAAGGTCTCCAGAACCGCCTTCAACTTGTCCTTCAACAACGCAAACCCAGTCCGCTCCATCGGATTGTCCGCAGACTTGTCCTCAATGAAATCCCCGAAACTCGTGTCGTCACCATCCCCCACCGGTGCCTGCAGCGAAATCGGCGTCTGCGCCATCTTCAGCACCGCCCTCACCCGCTCCTCAGGCAGATGAATCTCCTCCGCAATCTCCTCAGGCGTCGGCTCACGCCCGAACTCCTGCACTAACTGCTTCTGCACACGCATCAGCTTGTTGATCGTCTCGATCATATGCACCGGAATCCGGATCGTCCGCGCCTGATCCGCTATACTCCGCGTGATCGCCTGACGGATCCACCACGTCGCATACGTCGAAAACTTGTACCCCCGCCGGTACTCGAACTTCTCCACAGCCTTCATCAACCCCATGTTCCCCTCCTGAATCAGATCCAGAAACGGCATCCCTCGGTTCGTGTACTTCTTCGCAATCGATATCACTAACCGCAAATTCGCCTCCACCATCTCCTTCTTCGCCCCGTGCGCCTCACGCAAATGCTTCCGCAACTCGCTGAACGCCGCATGGAAATCCTCCCGCGTGTGCCACGACCTCTTCTCCAGACTCGCCAGCTGCTCCTGCGCTCCCTTGTCCTCAGGCTGCTCCTTCAACCGCTGCTCCACATCCACCATCTCCAGCATGAACGCCTCCGCAATCGTCTCGAATTCCTCAATCGTCTTCTGCTTGAAAAAGAACTTCCCGCACGCCCGCTGCACCGCCACCAGCGCCTTCCGGTACACCCCCACCGCCTGCTCACGCTTCGCCCCAGCCTTCGTCTCCAGCACCTTGTCCCACGCCTCCTGCGCCACCCGCCGACTCTCCCGAACCTGCTGACACAACCGCACCGCAGCCTTCAAATACCGGTCCCTCCCCTCGATCTTCTTGTCAATCACCACCCGGTCACACCGCTCCGTCCCATCAATCAGCTTCTCCGCCAACCCAAGATACGCCTCAGGGATAAACCCGAAATTGTTCAGCACCCGCGACACCTGCTCCTCAGCCTTCTCAATCCGAATCGATATCTCCACCTCCTGCTCACGCGTCAGCAGCGGCACCTGCCCCATCTGCTTCAAATACTGCCTCACCGGATCATCCAGCGAATCCGGCCGGTCCGGCAGCCGGTCATCAATGTCCTTCACCGGCGACGCCGCCTGCGCCGGCGTCTTCACCCGGTCCACCTCAGACGCATCAATAATATCAATCTCCAGATTCCTCAGCCGCAGAATAATCTCCTCCACCAGATCCGGCAAAATCAGATCGTTCGGCAGCTGCTCGTTCAAATCATCATACGTCACGTGCCCCTGCTCCTTCGCCAAACGAATCAACTCCCGCACCTTCGCCTGAATCTCAGGCGTCTCCAACGTCGCATCCGCAGGCACCGCAGGCACCGGCGCACTCAATGCAGGATTCTTCCTCGGCCGCCCTCGCCCTCGCTTCACCACTCCCTCAGGCAATACCTCCACCGGCGCCGCCAAAACCACTCCCTTCTCCACCCCCTCCGCTACCAGTGGCTCGGCTCCCGCACGCTTCCCAGCGCGGGTCTTCTTCGGCAGGGTCGTGGCTCGCTCAGGCATCGTGAAAATCGGTGAAAAACAGGGCCACAGACCCTAACTGATTATCGGAATATCCCGCAGGCTCCGGGACAAATCAAGATTTTCCTTCTGTAGCTTCGCCACTTCCTGCATGATTAATAAAGATTCATTGATCGGCAGCGCCGCCTGCTTCATCCGGTTCACCAGCACGTCCAACTCCCTCTTATTCGCCTGAATCCGTAAACTCAAGACGCCGTGCTCCGCCGCACCCGCTCCCCTCCCCGGCGGCTCCCCCATCAGCAACCCGGACACCGCAATCTCCTCCTCCGCACCCAGCGTCGCCAGCCACGCCCCCACTCCCTCCGGCCGCCCCGCATCCATCGGCTCCGCCAGCGCCCGACTCAACAACGATCCCCCAGCCAACCCCTCCCACGCCTTCGCATATTCCACCCCGCACTTCACCAGCCACCCCCGCCCCTCAGGATCGCCCAGCGCCAGCTGCAGCAGCAACCTCAACGACGGCGAATCAATCACCAGCGGCTCCACCGCCCCCTCCTCTCCAGTCTCCACCTCCACCACCGCCCCAGCCGCCCGCTCCGCCGCCACCTCCTGCTGCTTCAGCATCTGCCGCGCATGCGCCGTCACCATCCGCCTCAATTCCTCCGGAGGCGCATTCAACCGCAGCGCCGCTCGCGCAATCCCCCCATCCTGCGTGATCCGATCCCGCGTCCTCGCAATCGCCCCCGTCACCTCGCTCAATACCCTCATCCGCTCCCGCGGATCCTCCGGCACCCCCCCCGGCGCCTTCACATCAATCAGAAAATCAATGAAGTCCCGCGCCCCCGACAGATGCTCCCGAAACGCCTCCGCCCCACCACTCCTCAACAGCGAATCCGGATCCTCACCCACCGGCAACCGCGCCACCCTCACAAATATCCCCTCCTTCGCCAGCTCCCCAAAACAACTCCGCGCCGCCTTCAAACCCGCATTGTCCGCATCAAAACACAGCACCACCTGATCCGTATGCCGCTTCAGCAGTCGCGCATGATCCGGCGTGAACGCCGTCCCCAGCGGCGCCACAATGTTCTCAATCCCATGCTCATAACACATGATCATGTCAATCTGCCCCTCGCAGATGATCGCACTCTGCTCCCGGTGAATCGCCCGCTTGCTCTGATCCAACCCGAAAAACACCTGGCTCTTCGTGAAAATCGCCGTCGCCGGTGAATTGATATACTTCGCAGGCGACGCCGCCGCATCCAGCACCCGCCCGCTGAACCCGATCACATCCCCGTGATCATTCCGGATCGGAAACATCACCCGATGCTTGAACCTCGGATACCCTCCCATCTCCGGCCGCCCCTCCTCCCGCGGCGAAAAGATCCCGCCCTCCACCAGCAGCGCCTCCGGAAATCCCTCCGCCGCCGCCCACCCGCGCCACACCCCAGCCTCCGGCGGCGCATAACCAATCTGCCACCGCTTCGCCACTTCCGCATCCAGCCCGCGCGACTTCAGATACCCTCGCGCCTCCCCAGCCGCCCCGCTCTTCAGCAGCAACTGATGCATCCACGCACTCGCCTCACGATGCAGCGCCAGCATCCTCACCCGCAACGCCGCCACCCCGGCATCCTCAGCCGTCATCTGCTCCTCA
>CANHUG010000312.1 GCA_947462995.1 Verrucomicrobiales bacterium
CAGAGTGCGGTGCATACTGCGGCGGACATTCCGATGTCTGCTGGTGGGCGCGGGTCGAGCCTGTTTGGCGGGACGATGGACAACACGAGTGTGTTCTTCCGGGTGATGCAGGCGGTGATCGGGGGCTCGAAGTGAGCTGAAGCGAGATCAGCAAAACCAAACTAACAAAGCGATGAAATCAACATTACTTGCTGCGGGATTACTGCTGGCGACGCTGGGGACGAGTCAGGCGCTGGTGCTGTCGTTTGACAGTGGCGTGGTGACGGCGGGGACCGGCGATCCGCTGGGGACGACGTTCACGATTGAGTATGCGGTGCTGGAGACGGTGGATGTGAATGGCGATCCGGTGGTGCCTTACTGGATCGCGGATCCGACGGGGACGCCGGTGGCGGCGGCGACGGCGGAGTACATCAACACGCTGGGTTATGGCCCGGCGACGTCGCCGGCGCTGGATGCGGAGGCGCAGCCGATTCTGTTCACGTTTGCGTCGCCGGTGGATCTGGCGGTGTTTTCGACGAAGCTGGACAACAGCGGGTTCGGGAATCTGGCGGACGAGTTCATCACGTTCTATGATGCGAGTGACACGTTGATTGCGTCGATCCGGGTGAGTCAGGGCACGCCTGGATTTGTAGCGATGAATGAGGGAGTGCTGACGGGGGTGACGAAGATCGTGCTGCCGACGACGGCGTTTTACGATGACATGGTGCTGCTGCCGGTGCCGGAGCCTGGGATTCCGCTGCTAGGGGCGGTTGGTGCGCTGGGCCTTGCGATGCAGCGCCGGCGGAAGCTGGCCTGATTCTGTCAGGAAACGACAGGGCGGCGGTTTGGCGGAAGGGGACACCGCTGGGCCGCCGTCCTTTTTGTTTTCCTGCGTCGGGCGGAGGGGAGATGTCTGGGGGCTCAGGCGAGACTGAGGAGACGAGCGGCGGCGAGGCGGGCGGCGGAGTCTGCGGCGATGATGGCGTCGAGGGAATCGTCCGGGGAAGGCTGGTGGGCGTCCATGACGCGTGCGACGGACTGCCAGATCTGGGGGAAGGCGATGCGGCGGTCGAGGAAGGCGGCGACAGCGATTTCGTTAGCGGCGTTGAAGACGGCGGGGAGCGTGCCGCCTTCGGTGCCGGCGCGGACGGCGAGGTCGAGGGCAGGGAAGACATCGCGGCGCGGGGCTTCGAAGTCGAGTTTAGCGAGGGACGGGAAGTCGAGGGGTGCGAGGGAATTGGGGACGCGGTCCGGGTAGGTGACGGCGTACTGGATGGGGAAGCACATGTCGGAGCGGCTGAGTTGTGCGAGGACCGAGCTGTCGGAGAATTCGACCATGGAGTGGACGATGCTCTGCGGGTGGACGACGACATCGACGCGGGCCATTTCGACATCGAAGAGCCAGCGTGCCTCGATCATTTCGAGGCCTTTGTTGAAGAGCGTGGCGGAGTCGATGGTGATTTTGCGGCCCATGTTCCACGTCGGGTGTTTGAGGGCCTGTTCGAGGGAGGCGGCGGCGATTTGTTCGGGGGACCATGTGCGGAAGGGCCCGCCGCTGGCGGTGAGGATGAGACGGCGGACGTCGGATGGGGAGCGTCCGTCGAGGCATTGGAAGATGGCGTTGTGTTCGCTGTCGACAGGGAGGACCCGGACCCCGCGGGTGCGTGCGGCTTCCATGACGAGGCGGCCGGCCATGACGAGGATTTCCTTGGAGGCGACGGCGAGGTCGCAGCCGCAGTCGATGGCGGTGAGGGCGGGCTTGAGGCCGGCGGTGCCGACGATGGCGACGAGGACGAGGTCGGCTTCGGTGGCGCGGACGAGGTCGGAGAGCCCGTCTTCGCCGGAGAAGACCGTGGTGGACGGAGGGACCATGCCTTTGAGGGCGTGGGCGGCGGCGGGGTCGGTGAGGCAGAGGTGGCTGCAGGGGAATTCAGCGGCCTGCTGGGCGAGGAGGTCGGCGCTGGTGGCGGCGGCCATGCCGACGATTTCCATGCGGTCCGGGAGGTCGCGGGCGACCTTGAGGGCGCTGGTGCCGATGCTGCCTGTGGAGCCGAGGATGAGGACCCGTTTACGGGAGGCGGCAGACATAGAGGAGGTAGAAATAGAAGACTGGGCCGGTCCAGAGGAGAGAGTCGATGAGGTCGAGGGCGCCGCCGATGCCTGGGAGGAGAGCGCCGGAGTCCTTGATGGCGAGACAGCGTTTGAGGACGGATTCGGCGAGATCGCCGACGACGCAGACGCCGGCGAGGACTATGCTGAGAATGGCGACGTGGGTTGGGTTGAGGAGTGGGAGGGCGTCGCGGAAGCCGAAGTAGACGGCGAACCCGGCGATGAGGGCACCGAGGGCTGCGCCGAGGAGGCCTTCACATGTTTTCCCCGGGCTGATGTGAGGGATCATCTTGTGTTTACCGATGAGGGAGCCGATGGCGTAGGCACCGCTGTCGGTCATTTTGGTGACGGCGATGACGAAGAGGACGTAGGGGACCCCGGCGAGACGGCCGTCCGGGGAGTGGCCGAAGTGGAAGAGGAGACGCGTCATGAAGCTCCAGCTCCATGGAATGTAGAGGAAGCCGAGGATGGTCCATGCGATGGCCCAGAGCGTGTTGCGGCCGTCGAGCGGGCGGAAGAGCGAGGGAAGGAAGGCGGCGATGGTGATGGCGGCGATGAAGCCTAGGTCGACGATGGGGGACCAAGGGTGACCGGTTCTGGCGGTGATGGTGAACGTGCCGATGGTCCATGCGAGGCTGAGGGCGAGGAAGATCCAGCGCCATGGCGAGGGGACGGTGGGGTCCATCGCGGCGTATTCGCGGCAGGAGGCGAGGCCGAGACCACCAAGGAGGATGTAGAAGAGCGGGTTGGTGCCGACGGCGATGGCGGCGACGACGAGGCCCCAGAGGGCGAGGGTGCTGGTGAGGCGGCGCAGGAAGACGGTTTTTTTCCCGGGCGATGCGGGAGTGGGGGTGGGAGGAGGTCCTGCGGAAGACATGTCGGCGTGGGATTAGGTGGAAAGGCGGGGTGAGGAAAGGGAAATCTCGCTCCGGGGGAATGGGGGAGTGGGTTCCGAGGGCCTTGGAGGTGGATCGCAGGAAGACGGGGCCCTGAGGCGGCGGGGACAAGGGGCGGACGGTGGATCGTGGTCGGGAATGGTCGGAAGGAACGAGAACTTCCTCGGGCATCAGGTTCGCACTTCGTTGGTGGTCGGTCTCCGGTGCTGCCGTCAGGGTGTGCGTTCGGGTCTGGTGGGTAGCGGCGTCCGATCCGGTAGAGGCAATACGTGAATAGCCGAGGATGGCGTCGCCCTTTGGGTCGAGGCCTCACTTTTCTGCTTCGGCATGCCATGCTTCCCGCTTGGATGGGGGCAGTTCGGTTCCACACCAGGGACAGAATCGAATCCCAATGACCGAGCTTCCGCCGTCGTGCACGATGATGCCGTACTCGTCGAACTTCGGGGAATAATCGATGAGGGCATCTGGACAGTCAAATCGCTCTGTATGGACCGAGCAAGTTGACGAGACGTGGTAGCGCATGGCTTCGCAGCAATGGGAGGACATGGTGGGCAGGAGAATGTCAAGGCAAGCAACCCTGCGAGCGGGGGAGAGTGTCGATCACGGGGTTGCTCCAAAAAATGTCGGACAACTCGTCCGTTGTCTCAGTATGCAGAGCGGAGATTTCGCGTGCATCCTTGGCTGCACCTGGATGGATAACAAGTGGCTTCATGCCGCCAGTTATCGCCCGCAAAGCCTGCGGAACTCCTCCTTGGTCACGCCTGCAACGGCTCCACAGTCCATCTCCGCAGATCGATTATCGACTTCTGCATCAGCAACCCAGTAGTGGGTGCCGTCGAGGCTCCCAAGCAACAAAACGGCCAACTCAGCCCGCTCAGGCTTGGAGAGGCCGACGACAGTTTCTCGTATTTCGGTGAACGTACTCACGGGACCAAGGTGCCGTGTACTGCTCAGAATACCAGTCCGCTTTTTGCCCACAGAGCAGCCCCGGCGGTTGGCACCAGCACATGCGCACTTGGTTGGTTGTCGGTCTGCGGTGCTGCGGTCATGGTGTTCGTTTGGGTCTGGTGGGTAGGTAGTCTCGATACTCGTCCTGAATCAAGAACTGGTTCACCCATCGGGATGGATCGGCGTTTAATAACCGAACTGAGGGACGCCATTTTCGCTCTTTGTTCTGGGTGCGGGGCGAAGTTCTCCGGGGGTGGGCAGACGATCAGTGGCGGTGCCGAATCCGTATATGTCCAGCCCACCGAGGGTATCGCCGTATGCGAATACAAAGGCACCAAAGGGTGGGCAATCGGGCCCGAAGAGGTGGTCGGAAAGAATTGTCATTCCCTGCTGCCGGTCGGGATACCGGTCTGCAACCTGGAAGTCGATGCTGGCGCACCCACAACCACATCCTCCGGAGACTACGGCCTCATCGAGTTGCTCCAGAAACATCTCGGCTCCGGGCTCTCCATGCTGAAGCATCCATTGCACGAGAGCCCGTTCTTCATGCGTGAGTGGGCGTGGGAAGCTGGTCATTTTTCGAGCATCCGTTGTGTTGGACCGTGGTGGCTCCCATTGGTTGTCATTCATGGCGGATGGATGGTCGCGGCTTTGAGTCTGGGGAATGTTATCGGGTCGGGCGGTTCTGGCAAGACTCGATCCAGCATGTTGTGCTCACAAGTGAACGCTCCTCCGCGCTCGAAGAAGGCGATGAGATGGTCGTAAGGGTTTGGTGAGTCGGCCTGACCTGCGATGTGCTCACGCATCTGGAGTGAAAGGCCCTCCCACAGCACAAAGCCGACTGCTGCGGGAACGACATACCAACGACTCCGCCAGCTGTATGCTTCGAGGAGATTGTGTGTACACCAATGCTCGACACTCTCGGGCAGGGCTGCCGTTTCTCCTGCCAATC
>CANHUG010000313.1 GCA_947462995.1 Verrucomicrobiales bacterium
CCCCACCCAAGCCGTCACCATCAACACCCAGCACGGCACCACCCAGCGCCACCTCCGGTGCAGCAGCCACACCCCGCTCAGCAGCGCCAATCCTTCCGCGCCCCATTGCGCCCGACTCCCCACCGGCCTCAGAAACCGCCCGCTCTGCATCGCCGCCACCGCCCGCGCCGTCAGCGCCCCGCTCGATACCTGCCGCCCATCCGGCAACCGCTGCACCGCACTCGCCGCATCGTTCATCCCGAACCACACCAGTCGCTCCCCTAGCGACCCCAGCAGCCGCCGCTGCGGATCCCCAGCCGGCAACGCCGCCTCCACCTGCTCACGAGGCAGCGCAAACGTATCCCCATTCAACACCTCAGGCTCCTCCGTAAACGGCAGGTATAGCTCCAGAAAACCCGCTGCATCGATCGGAATCCTCAGCTTCTCCCTGCACCAGATCGCTTCCCCCGGCACCACCCTGACATTCTCCACCGGAACATCCCACCACGCCAGCACCGCCCGCAGCGCCACCGTCGGCACCACCGATTCCCCAAACCTCGCCAGCAACGGCACGCGACACCACGGGCCGCTCACCGACAACCGCTCCCCCTTTACCCCCAGATCAATCTCCCCAGTCCCCACCGCCACCGGCACCGCCACACCTTCAATCCGCCGACACTCCGGAATCCGCTCGATCGCCCCCTCGCTACGCAACACCGGCAATTCCCCCGGAATCCCCTTCCCAGCACCTCCCGCCACCGCCGACACTGCCACCGCCCCAGTCATCCGCGGCAACGCCAGCGCCGCCGCCTCCAACCCCGCACCCGCCCGCTCCGCCCCCATCGCCATCGGCACCACCACCTGCTTCGGCTCATATCCCTTCAGATTCTGCAGCACCACCTGCCAGTCCCCCGGCGTCAGCGGCCATCCCTCAAACACCCGGTCCGCACGATCCTTGTCATCCAGTCCCGCAAACACTACCGCCCCACGCCCCGGAACCAGCGGCGGCCCCGATTGCCACGGCCCCTTCGTCAGCAACTCCCGATGCCTCCCGTCAATTTCCGCTAGAGTCCCCCGCTCCTGCTCCCGGTGCAGCAGCAACCCCACCGCACCGCCCAGCAGCAGATAAACCAGCGTGTGCCGCACCCTCATGCCCCCACTCGCGGTCCCCCTGCCGCTTCCACGGCCCCCGGCCGCAATTCCAGCACCCTCACCAATTCCGGCAGCAAGCCCGACTCCGCCAGCACACTCCGCAAATTCGCCACCGCATTCGGAATGTGCTCCAGAAACGCCTTCTTCCCATCCCCAACCCCCAGCTTCCCATACGCCCCCAGCGCCTGCATTAGCCGCTGACACGCACACCGCGCAAACACCCCCGCATCACTCCCGAACGCCTCCCCGGCCCCATGCAATCCCGCATAGTACGCCAGCAACTCCCGTCGCTCCCCGTCCGGCAATCGCACATACGGATCGTACAGCAGCGACGCCAGATCATATTCCGGCCGCCCCGGCCTCAACCCCTGATAATCGATCAGCCACGCCTGCCCATCCCTAACAATCACATTCTGCGACTGAAAATCCCGGTGCACCATCCGCCGCGGCAGCGCCGCCAGCGTCCGCCTCACCTCCGCCAGCCCCTCCCCCAGCCTAACTTCTTCTAACTCCTCAGCCGTCAGCACCGAAAACCGCGATGCAAACTCCCGGAAAAAGTAGTCCTGCTCCCACTGGTACAACCCTTCATCAAACGGCGGCTGCAACTCCCCTCCAACTAGTCCACGCAACGTCCCAGGCTCAATCGCATGAATCTTCGCCGCCTGCCGCAGCGTGCTCCGATACAACGCCCCGCGCTCCCCATCCTTCTCCCGCCATTCCCACAAGTCATCACGCCCCAGATCCTCCAGCCACGCACACCGCCGCTCCCCGTCATGCGCATAAATCCGCGGCATCCTCAATCCAGCCCCAGCCAATACCTCCGTCGCCGCAAAAAAACTCAGGTTGTCCGGCCGGTTCGCCGTATACACCATCAGAATCGCCGTCTCCGGCCCGCCCTCACGCCCCACCCCAGTCAGCCGGTAATACCGCCGGTCCGACCCGCCCTTCTCAATCGGCGCAACCTCCGGCACCGCACTACCCCACCCGGGTATCATCTGACGGCTTTCCTCACAGAGTGACGGTATGACGGCTGGATCCATGCTGGCGTGGTTTTTCGGTAAAGGGTCGGAAAAGGCGTCGATCGTAGGGGGCCGAAAGCCAGTCCGCAATGACAGGATTCAGTTTGCACCATCACCCTTCCCGCTCAGCTTCCCCCACCATGGAACGCCCCGACGCCATTCAGCAAATCCGCGACGCCTGCCGCGACATCGCCCGCCTCATGATGAAAATCCACCCCGCCATCCCCCACCTCGCAGACAAAGAAACCCAGGACGACTGCTATCCCATCCTCCACCGCATCACCGTCGAACTCGAATCCCTCAAAAAACGCATCGGCAAACTCGAACGCTCCGACGACAGCTCCATCCTCTGATCCCTACTCTCGCGGCACCCCCTCCAATCTTCAAAACAAACAGCGGCCCCGGATCTCCTCCAGGGCCGCTGCGCTTCGCCTGATCTCTCAGGCCGCAATCTTCATTCTCCCCCTCAGCGGTCGCCGAAACAAATCCCGACCGCACGCGCCGTCTGCACCACTTCGCTGTCCGGCTCCACCAACCGCGGCTTCTCCACCGCTTCCTCAATCGGCACGCTGTCCACATGGTAGGACTGATAACTCACCATGTGCCCGAACTTCCCGTCCTCAATCAGCTTCACCGCCTTCACCCCGAATCTCGTCCCCAGCATCCGGTCAAGGCTCGTCGGACTGCCGCCGCGCTGCAAGTGACCCAGCGTGCACGACCTCGTCTCCTTGCCCGTCATCTCCGCAATCTTCGCGGCCACCGCTTCACCCACGCCACCCAACCGGTGCTCCGACGACGTGCTCCTCTCCTTCGTCACCAAACCACTATCCGGCAGCTTCGCACCCTCCGCCACCACCACCATCGTGCTGTGCAATCCCTTCGCTTCCCGCGCCTCGATCGCCTTCTTGATCGGCTCGAACGTGAACGGAATCTCCGGAATCAGAATCACATGCGCGCCCCCGGCCATCCCACCCCACAACGCAATCCAGCCCGCATTCCGACCCATCACCTCCACCACCATCACACGCTTGTGACTGTCCGCCGTCGTATGCAGCCGGTCCAAGGCATCCACCACAGTACTCACCGCAGAATCAAAACCAAACGTCATCGCGGTCGCCGCAAGGTCGTTGTCAATCGTCTTCGGCACACCCACCACAGGAATCCCAGCCTTCATCAGCTGCATCCCCGTCGTCAGCGACCCGTCACCACCGACAATCACCAATGCCCGGATCTCCAGCAGCTTCAGCGTCGTCTTCGCCTTCTCAATGATCTCCTCAGGCACCTGCATCACATTCCCCTCACCCACCTTCGCCGCAAAATGCCCCTTATTCGTCGTCCCGAGGATCGTCCCCCCAAGCTTCAGAATCTCCGAAATCTTGTCCGGATCAAGGATCGTGTAATCTCCGGGCGGCAGCAATCCCTCAAACCCGTCGCGGAAGCCTACCACCTCCCAGCCAAGTTTGTTGGCCGCGCCAACCACGCCGTAAATAACTGCGTTCAAGCCCGGGCAGTCGCCGCCGCTGTTGAGGATGCCGATTCTCATGTAAGGATGTTTGTAGGTTATCAGGGGTAAAAAAAGAATTTCAGGGAAGTGCCGCCGGTACGCCAATCGTCGTACCCGCCGCCACCGGACTCCCGGCCGCACGCCAGCGCTCATACGCCGGCCATCCCTGCATCAGCAAGGTGTATGCCTGGTTGAACCGGTCACTCGCTCCCAGCACCACCACAATCAACCGATTCGGTACCACCACCGTACTGCCGTCCGGTCGCTTGTCCACCGTCGCAGCCCTCGGCGCAGTAATCATCAGGCACGGCCCCGCAGGCGTCGTCGTCCCAGTCTTCCCACCATCAATCCCAGCCCGACCCAGCAGCACATTCGTGTTCCGCACAAGGATCGGCCGCGGCGCTCCATCCCGCACCACCGTGATCCCACGCTGGCTCTGCGAAGAATAAAAGGACATCCCCGGCGTCCGCAACCCAGCCATCGTCAACCGCGCCACGTCCGCCGCCGTCGAATACCCAATCGGCCCGCTCCCCTCCAACCCGTGCGCATTCACAAATTTCGTCCCGTTCATCCCCAACCGATGCACCAACCCGTTCATCTGGCTCACAAACGCCGCCATCGGATTCCCCCCGCCCAACCCAGCTCCCGTCAGCTTCTGCCCGAAATGCACCGCAAGGGTCTCCGCCGCCGCATTGTCACTCGCCATCATCGCCGCATACAACCCATCACGCACCGCCAGCCGGTCCCCCGGCAGAAAACCCAGCGCCCCACGGTCCGCCAGCAACTGAATCTGATTCGGCACCACCATCATCTCCCCCGCATCCCCACCACTGTGCTTCATATACTCCAGCACCGTCATCGCCGTCGCCAGCTTCGTCAGACTCGCCACCGGCCGCTTCTGATTCGCAGCATGCGCCATCACCACGTGCCCGTCATTCGCATCCACCACAATATACGACGCAATCCCCGGAAAAACCGGCCCCAACTCCGCCACCGCACTGCTCGCCCCAGGCATCACCGGCGTCGTCAAACACCCGGACGTACCCGCCACCACCACCACGGTAGCCAACAACCGAAAAGTAAAACGCAGGATCTTCATGAAAAACTTGCCCGCCGGTATCCGACGACGCCCCTCCATAACGGCCCATTCCCGCAACGCAAGTCGGATGCGCTCCCGTCTGCACCTCCACCCCTCCAATTCTTAATCAAAAACCAATCCCCGCTCTCTCC
>CANHUG010000314.1 GCA_947462995.1 Verrucomicrobiales bacterium
GAGGGCTTCGATGATGGTGTAGACGTAGGCTGGGCCGCTGCCGCTGAGGCCGGTGACGGCGTCGAGGAGGGGTTCGGGGACCTGGGTGACGGAGCCGACGGCGTTGAGGAGGGAAGAGGCGGTGGCGCAGTCGTCCGGGGAGGCGAGGCGGCCTGGGGAGAACGCGGATGCGCCTTTGCCGATGAGAGCGGGGGTGTTAGGCATCACGCGGATGACCCGGTGGTGGCCGGCGGCGGCTTCCATGGCGGCGAGGGTGACGCCGGCGGCGATGGAGATGAGGAGTTTGGGTGGGAGTTGGTCGAGGGACTGGATGAGGGGGACGATGCCGACTGGTTTGACGCAGAGGAGGACGACGTCGGCGGCGAGGGCTGCGGCGAGATTGTCCGGGGCTTCGAGGATGCCGGGGATGGCGGCGAGGGCTGCGGAGCGAGCGGCGGGGGAGGAGTCGCTGATGGTGATGTCGTGTGGGGCGCAGAGCCCTTGGGTGACGAAGCCCTTGAGGAGGGCGGTTCCCATTTTACCGGAGCCGAGACAGGCGATTTTCATGCGAGGGGCGAGGGGAGGGTCAGAGTTCGTTGTATTTGAGATTCGAGCCGCGGGCCTTGTCTGCGGGGTAGCGGGAGTCGTTGCGGGTGATTTTTTCGTGCATGACGGTGGCGAGGTCGAGGCCGAGATTATCGGCGAGTTCGAAGAGGAGAATGGCTACGTCGGCGATTTCGGAGGCGACCTCATCTTTTTTGGTTTCGGCGCGCTGCCATGATTCCTCGGGGGATTTCCAGACGAAGTGCTGGAGGAGTTCCCCGGCTTCGGCGATGATGGCGACGGAGAGGTCTTTGGGGCTGTGAAATTGCATCCAGTCGCGCGCGTCGCGGAAGGCCCGGATGCGGGCGGTGAGTTCAGCGATCGAGTCCATGGGGTGAGGAAAGCCGTGCTTTTGGGAGGGGGCAACGGGAACCGCGGGGAGTTGAGGGATGACAGAGCAGGGAGGGTGCCAGCGTTGAGGTGGCATGTGCATCCGTTTCTCTCTGTTGTCTGTGCTTGCTGCGATTCCGTTGACCGGGTTGGCTGAACCTGCGTTGAATGCCGGGGCGATGTTGCCGGCGGAGGCGCGGTTGGCGGTGGTGGGGGATTCGATCACGGAGCAAAAGCTGTATTCGCGGTATATTGAGGCGTATCTGGTGGCGTGTGCGGGTCGTGCGGACGTGCGGGTGTTTCAGTTCGGGTGGGGTGGGGAGACGGCGGGAGGATTTGCGGGTCGGGCGGCGAATGATCTGGGGATTTTTCAGCCGACGACGGTGACGTTGTGTTATGGGATGAATGATGGCGGGTACCGGCCGTTTGATGAGAATACGGGGAAGTCCTATGAGGGTTCGATGCGGCGGGTGATGGAGGAATTGAAGAAGGCTGGGGTGAAGCACGTGGTGGTGGGGACGCCCGGGGCGGTGGACACGTTCTATTTCAAGAGGGACAATTTTGCGCCGATGAGCGGTGCGGATGGTTACAATGCGGTGCTGGCGCGGTTGGGTGGGATCGGGAAGCAATTGGCCGGGGAGTTCGGGCAGGGATTTGCGGATGTGCATCAACCGATGGTTGAGGCGATGCTGAAGGCGAAGCCGGCGCTTGGGGAGAAGTATCATGTGTGCGGCGGGGACGGTTTTCATCCGGATGCGAACGGGCATCTGGTGATGGCGGCGGCCTTTTTGAAGGGGTTGGGGTGTGACGGGAGCATCGGGACGCTGACGATTGATATGAATGGGGCGGCGACGGGGAGTGCTGGGCATGTGGTGACGGGCGGAGGGAACGGGAGTGCGGAGATTGAGAGCACGCGGTATCCGTTCTGTTTTTCGGGGGATGAGAAGTCGCCGGACGGGACGCGGAGCATTGCGCCGTACATTCCGTTCAACCGGGAATTGAACCGTTACATGTTGACGGTGAAGGGATTGACGGCGGCGCGGGCGAAGGTGGCGTGGGGTGAGGCGACGAAGGAATTCAGCCGGGAGCAACTGGCGGCGGGGATCAATCTGGCGGCGGAGTTCACGGCGACGCCGTTTGACGGGAATTTCAATGCTTATCTCGGGCAGGTGGGTGAGAAGCAGCAGTTTGAGACGGTGTTGATCAAGCAACTGGTGACGAACTTCCGTGGGTTTGAGGGTGATGCGCAGGCGGATCCGGAGATTGGGGCGGCGTTCAAGACCTTGAAGGAGAAGCTGGCGGGGCGGCAGGCGGCGCTGGATATGAAGGCTCGGGCGGCGCTGGCTCCGGTGAAACATAAGCTGACAGTGACGCCGCTCTGAGTCGGGCCGAGGCGGTGAAAATCGGCTGAGGAACTGCTTCCCATCGGGAGGGGGTGCCCGTAAGGTTCGAGGCCGTGAACCTTGATCCGCAGGAATTGCCGCATCTTGTCGTGGGGGCATGCATGGAAGTGCACCGCCACCTTGGGGCGGGTATGCCGTGCGGGGTGTACCGGGATTGTCTGGCGCAGGAATTGCGGATGAAGGAGATTCTGTTCCGGCGGGATGTGAGTGTGCCTTATCTCTACAAAGGGATGCGGGTGGAGCCGGGGGTGGCGATTGAGTTTCTGGTGGAGGAGATGCTGCTAGTGAGTGTGGTGAGTGCGGATGCGGGGGATGGGCCGTCGATGGAGCGGTTGCGGAGCCTGCTGCGGCTGACGGGGTACGAGGTTGGGTTGCTAGTGAATTTCAATGTGGCGCACCTGAGGGAAGGGGTGCGGCGGATCATTGTGGCGGCGGAGCCGCCGGCGCTGCATTACCGGCAGGATCCGGGGAAGGCGGTGCCGACAGCTCCGGTGTGATGGCAGGGGAATGCGGGTGGGGAGAGGGAGAGGCAGGGGAATGGTGGGCAGGGGAATGGTGGGCAGGGGAATGCGGGTAGGGAGAGGGGTGGTCAGCTTGGTGGGAGATTAGGGTGGGGTGGGGAGAATGCTCTGCTCTGCCGCTGCTTCGATAGGGACAGCCATCAGCGTCTTCACGAGGGCTCCGGATTTCGGATCGTAGAAGCGGAGTTGTCCATCGGCTCCGGCGGTCGCCAGATGCGTGCCGTCCCGGCTGAATGCCAGCGTGAACAGGGCACCTCCCGGGGAGGGAATCTGCGCGATCCGCTTTCCATCCGCCGTCGTCCAGATGCGCGTTTCGCCTTTGGCTCCGGTGGCCGCGAGCAGCGCTCCATCCGGCGAAAATGCGATGGCGTTCGCTGCGCCGGAGAGTCGTTCGAATTCGCGCACGGTGCTCTCCTCCTTGTTGTCACCCTCGGCAAGACGTCCGCCGCGTGGCGCGATTTTGTGGAGGCGGATTTGTCCGTTGTCGCTGCCAAACGCGATCAAGTCCTCCGAAGGATGACGCGCCACGCAGAGGAGTGGCTCGCGTGGTTCCGCGATGTCATCGATCAGGTGGCCAGTGGAGACATCGATGAGCTTGATGGCCTTGTCGCGACTGGCGGAGACTAGCCTTGTACTGTCGCGGCTCCACTCGGTGGCGAAAACCCAGTCGATGTGATTGTCACAGCGCATGACTTCCTTTCCGTCGGAGAGGGCGAACACGCGGACCAGTTTATCCGCACAACCGACGGCTACGCGGCTGCCGTCTGGCGACCATGAGATCCCGAAGAAGCAATCGGTCGAAGCCTTGATCGAGCGCACCTGTTTTTTCCCGGCGACGTCCCATATTTGCACTTCGCCATATTCCGACGGGGCGCCGCCTGCGATGGCGAGCTGTTTCCCGTCGGGGGAAAATGCTAGCGACTCGACCCGGGGGGATTTACCGACGAGCCGACCGAGTACTTGCTCACCATCGCCGCTGCGCAAAATTGCCTCGTGCCAGCCGGAGACGGCGAGGACTCCACCATCTGGCGACCACGCCAGCGAGGCAATCGCGGGAGCGCTGCGATAAACGGGAGGCGCATCGAGATGGTGCGCTGCGCCGGGTTCGGATGGCGTGTCGTCCTTTGCGCCTTCTGCGATCCAGCGCTGGATCGTGGCGACTTCGTCGGCGGTGAGCGGGTCGGAATCCTTCGGCATCTCGGGCTCTGCGCCATCGATTTGGATGAAAAGCTCACTGGCTTCCGGGTGGCCGGCTTTCAGTCCTTCGGCAGTCTTCCCGCCTTTGAGGAGGGCGGCGTGCGTCGTGAGATCAAGCGCGCCCTTCGTCTTGCCCGGCTTGTGGCAACCGACGCAATTTGCCCGCAGAATAGGATAAACGTCGCGGAAGTAGCTGACAGGTTCCGCGCTGACTGCACTAGCGTAAATTATAACGCCTGCGAAAGTGAAGAGGGCTGTTTTCATGGCTGGGCCTTGAGTCGATATTCGTGCCACTCGCCGCTCCGGTCGTTCGCGTCGCTCACCACGATGAACAGCGGCCCGTCGCGTTTCGGGACGATGCTGATATGCGCGTCGTTTCCGATTCCGGCGGAGTCATCGGCGCTGGAAAGGAGCCGCCCGTCCGCGTCGAAGACCGAGAGAATCGGATCTAGCGCCAACGCACCCGCAGCAGCGGCGACCGCTGTCATCGCGAACGTCTTGCCAGCGTGTCCGTCCGCGCGAAAAACGTCCACATCCTTGTCGGCATCGATCCTTCCTGTCATCGGTTTGCCGGTGTCCCATGGCTGCGCTTCCCGGAAACCGTTGTTCGGCTCCTTCTCGCGAGCCTCCGCGTCCTTAGCTACAATGGCGAACTCGCGCGGGATTGTCGTTCCGTCGGGCGTGACTACTTCAAGAGAGATGGTTCTTGCGGTGCAATCTGCCGGCACAGTCACTTCGACGACGAGTTCCTGATCGCCGACGTCGTTTGCTGACAGGCCGTTAGGCGGCGCTGCGTCCTTCTTTTCCTTCACCGAGAGCACCATTGGCGGTGTGCAGCGGA
>CANHUG010000315.1 GCA_947462995.1 Verrucomicrobiales bacterium
AGGAGACGGCGCCAGCGGCGGGCGGAGACGGCGGGGTTGTTGCTGCGGAAGACCTCATCGACCATGGCGAAGGTGAAGGCCTTGCCGTTGGAGTCGGCCATGAGACGGCCGAGTTTGGCGGCTTCGGCGCGTTCGGGCCGGGTTTGGGAGGCGAGGGCGGCGGCGAGCAATTGGGCGGCGCGGTCGGCGACTTGTTCAGCGAAGCGGAGGTCGGATGAGGAAGACTGCGTCATGGGAGCAATCTGGGGTCTGGCGGGGGAAGAGTCGTGGAGATATTCCGGTGGAGGGATGACGAAAAAATACAAATGCGGGGGCAGTTGGGCCTGGAGATTCTGGGAAACGGGGTGAAGGGGAGGAGATGGCAGCGAGCGGAAATTTTGCGTTAGCGCTACGGGAGGCGGTGCTGGGAAGAGCGCCTGGGCTGGAGGCTGCGGAGATGCTTTTTGATGGGGTGGGGGACGTGTTGTTTCTGGTGAAGGATCGGGCGCGGCGGTATGTGGCGGCGAACGAGGCGTTTGTGAAGCGGGCTGGGTTGCGGCACCGGGATGAGATCATCGGGCGGACGGCGCGGGATTTGTTTCCGGCGATTCTGGCGGCTGGTTATGAGGTGCAGGACGAGGAAGTGTTCAGCGGCGGGGTGGCGGTGCGGGACCGGTTGGAGATGATCACGCAGCCGAATGGCGGGGTGGATTGGTTTGTGTCGGCGAAGGTGCCGGTGAAGACGGCGGGTGGGGAGATCATTGCGCTGGCGAGTACATCGCGGGATTTGCGGACCCCGGTGCGGGAGGGGCGGGAGTTAGGCGTGCTGGCGGGGGTGCTGGAGAGATTGCACCGGGAGTCTGCGCAGCCGTTGAGGATTGAGAAGCTGGCGCGGGAGACCGGGTTGTCGTGGAGCCAGTTTCAGCGGCGGGTGCGGGCGATTACGGGCCTGACGCCGAGACAATTGCTGACGAAGTCGCGGATTGAGGCGGCGGCGCTGGCGTTGCGGACGAGTGACGAGCCGCTGTCGTCGGTGGCGATCGAGTGCGGTTTTTACGACCAGGCGGCGTTCAGCCGGCAGTTTCGGTTAGCGACGGGGTTGTCGCCTGGCGAGTACCGGAGGGCGGTGCGGGAGACGTCGATCAGCCGGGGACCTTGAAGCGCGGGTATTTGGAGGCGAGTTCGGCTTTGAGGTCGTCGGCCTTTTTCTTGTCGGCGGGGTCGGTGCTGCGCGAGAGGATGAGGATCATGCGCTGGATGGCGGTGGGGGTGAGGACCGGGTCTTCCCACGTCATGCGGACGATGTTGTAGCTGCCGAGGGCTTCCTTATTGAGTTTAGTGCGGCTGGCGATGTCGCCGGAGAGCATGTGGAGCTGGGCGGCGAGGAGAGTTTCGCGATCGATTTCTAGGCCGGAGGTGACGCTTTTGCGTGCTTCTTCGGGGTCATTGAGGCCGAGGAGAGCGCGGCCGCGGAGGAGGAAGGTGCGGGCGCGCTGAGGTTTGCGTTGTTCGATGGTGAGGAGGGCGTCGAGGGCGCGGAGGGCGGGGGCGTTTTCCTTGGTTTCGATGAGGGATTCGCCGAGGGCGAGCCAGACATCGGGATCGGTTTCTGCGGGGGCGTCGTGATTGACGGTGAAGGCGAGGTAGCGAGCGGTGTGAGGGAAGTCCTTGCGTTCGCGGTAGAGCGTGAGGCCGAGCCAGCGGAGCAGATCCGGGGGTACGGGTTTTTTCGCGGCGGGGATATTGAGATAGGCGTCGACCTCCTTGAGCATGCCGTCGATGTCTTTCTGGGCGGCGTGAGCGCCGATGAGCATGAGGGAAGCTTCCTGGAGATAGGAGCGGGGGTCGAGACGGCGGGCGTCGGTGAGGGGGGCGATGGAGTCCGGGAATTTCTGGAGTTGATAGAGACCGGCGCCGATCCAGTAGTGGGCTTCTGCGGCGAAGCGGGTTTTGGGGTAATCGGCGAGGAGCTTCTGGAAAGAGGCGACCATGCCGGTGAAGTCCTGGCGCGTGCCTTTGACGAGAGCGCCCTGGTAGAGGGCGGATTCGCCGGTTTCGGTGCCTGCGGCGGAGACGACGAGGGCGTCGAAGTCTGCGAGGGCGTTGGCGGAGTCGCCGGCCTTGAGCCGGGCCATGCCGCGCTGGAGTTGGACGACCGGGGCGCGTTCGTCGGTGGGATTCTTTTCGAGGAAGGAGGTGAGCGTGGTGACGGCGTCCTTGGAGCCGGCGGAGGCTTCCGACCAGCCGCGCTGGTAGAGGTAGTTAGGCTGACGTGCTGGGTCGAGCTTGTCGATGCGGACATTGCCGTAGGCTTTGGCGGCGGCTTCCCAGTTGTTGCGATTGAAGTACCATGAGCCTTTGGCGAGCCATGATTTGTCCAGATAGTCGGAGTCGCCGAAGCGTTCGTTCCAGAGGGCGACGTATTCGTCGACGGCGTCTGGGAGGGCGGGGTCGTTGATGCGGAAGAGACTGACGATGCGTTTGTAGCCGGCTTCCTGGCAAGTTTCGAGGACCCGTTTGTCTGTGGAGGAGGCGAGGGATTCGAGGAGACGGTAGGTTTGGGCGGCGGGGGCGTGTTTATCGAGCCCGGCGTAGGCGGCGCCGACGATGAGCCAGAGACGGGCGCGGTTGTATTCGTCGAGATCGCCGTAGTCGCCGCTTTGGAGACCGCGCCATGATTCGAGGACCTTTTCTTTGTCGTCGGCGCGGTGGTAGCCCCAGACGAGGCCGAAGCGGGCGCGGGCGCGGGCGGCTTTGGCGCGTTCGCCGGGGATTTTGAGGGCTTCTTCGAATTTGACGAGGGCTTCGGCGCGGCCTTCGTCGGATTCTGCGAGGAGCATGCCTGAGTTGACGAGGGAATTGGCTTTGGTTTCTGCGTCGGTGCTTTCGCGGGCGAGGAGGTCGAATTTTTCCTTGGCTTCCTTGGAGCGGCCGGCTTCTAGGTCTAACTGGGCGAGTTCTTCGAGGGCCTTGTCGTAGTAGGGATTGTCTTTGGTGATGGCGCGGACCTGTTCGAAGCCGGCTTTGGCGTCCTTGTTCTGGGAGAGGTAGCGGTGGCTGCGCGCGAGGAAGAAGAGGGCGGTGGCGCGGATTTTCTCCTGATCTTTGGGGCTTTGGGAGGCGGCGATGGTGAAGAACTTGACGGCTTCCTGATAGCGTTCCTTGCTGTCCTGGGCGGCGTTGTAGGCGTAGGTGCCGAGGCGGAAGGCTGCGTAGCAGGCGTAGGGTCCGGAGCGGGAGACGGCGAGGGAAGCGCGGTAGGCGTTGAAGGCGAGATCGACGCGCGGGGCGCGTTCGAGTGCGGGGAGCTGGGAAGCGATGCGGTAGTGGGCTTCGCCGGCGTGGTAGTAGGCGATGGCGCGGTTTTTTCCGTTAGGAAAGTCGCGGACGTAGATGTCGAATTCCTGGAGGGCGAGGTCGTTGAATTTGTTGCGGTAGTGGGATTCGGCGAGCTTGAAGCGTGCTTCATCGCGGAAGCGGCCCTGGGGGTAGATGGTGAGGTATTCGCCGTATTGTTTGGCGGAGAGCCGGTAGTCGCCGCGCTGGAAGACGTATTCGGAGTATTCGAAGAGATCGGTTTCCGGGTCAGAGGTTTTGGCGGGCGGCTTGGGGGTTCGTTTGGGAACGGAAGGGGTGGCGGCGGGTTTGGCGGGGGCCTCGCCGGGGTCGTTTTCGGGGACTGGGATGGCGCGGGGCGGGGCGGGTGCGGGAGCGGGGCCGCGGGTGGCGGGTTTGGCCTCGTCTTCGACGGGGACCGCGCGGGGCGGGCGGGCGGCGTTGGCGGATTCGTCGACGGGGACGGCGCGGGGAGGGCGGGCGTCCTGGGCGTGGGCGAGGGCCGGGAGGAGACAGGCGAGCAGGAGAGGGGATCCGTGACGCAGAGAGGAGGAGAGGAGAGTGCGGCGCATGCGGAGAGGCGGTCTGGAAGGGGCCGGGAAGGGAGAGCGGGTGCCTGACAAAGTCATGCGGAGATTTGGGGGGTGCGACGGGGTGGGTCAGGGAGGGGGTGCGGCGTCGGATTCGCGGGTGGCGAAGGAGACGTGGTAGAGCCCGGCCTGGTGGCAGAGGTCGAGGACGCGGAACATGTCGCCGTATTCGGTGCGGGTGTCGGCGCGGAGGATGATGGCCTGTTTGCGGTCGAACTTGGCGATTTCGTCGAACTTGTATTTGAGGTCGGCGTCGCTGACGACGTTGCTGTTGAGGACGCGGGTGCCGTCCTTGCGGATGTTAACGACGAGTTCGCCGACGGTGCGGTTGTTTTGTTTGCCGCTGTCTGCGGCGGGGACGCTGATATTGAGCTCGGTTTCGAACTTGGCCATGGCCAGGTTGACGATGAAGAAGATGAGGAGGATGAGGAGGACGTCGATGAGGGGGACGAGGTTGAGGCCGTGGGAGGCCTCGGTGTGCTGGTTGCGGAATTTCACGGTAGGGAGGGTCGTGAGTTAGGATCAGCGGGAGCGGGAGGGAGCGGCGGCGTCTCGTGTGGCCTGCTGCTGGGCGCGGGCCTGAGCGGCGACGCGTTTGTATTGAGCGGAGAGGAGGGCCATGATGTAGGTGGAGGCGGCCTCGAGTTCGGAGATGAGTTTATTGACCTTACCCTTGTAGATGGAGTAGACGATCATGGAGGGGATGGCGATGACGAGGCCGGCGGCGGTATTGACGAGGGCTTCTGCGGTGCCGCCGGCGAAGCTCATCTGGGCTTTCATCATGTTGAGCTGGGAGGCGCGGTCGGAGATGTTGCCGAATTCCTTCATGATGCCGAAGACCGTGCCGAGGAGGCCGATCATGGGGGCGATGGCACCGATGTCAGCGAGGTAGGCGATGCGCTGGGTGAGCTGGCTGGCCTGGCGCTGGCCTTCGCTTTCGGTGAC
>CANHUG010000316.1 GCA_947462995.1 Verrucomicrobiales bacterium
GCGGTAGAACCGCGGTGGAGTTCAACCGCCGGATGCGGAAAACCGCACGTCCGGTGGTGTGGGAGCCCTGGCGGGCGCAATCCCGCCAGGGCGACCCGATCTTTGGGGCTTGTTGGGAGGGGGCGGTTGGGGACCCGGGGCGTTGCTTTGAACCCAGAGCGATGCTCTGGGCTGGTATACGGCGTTCCTACAGAACGCGGGGCGAGGGGCGGTTGGGGACCCAGAGCGATGCTCTGGGCTGGTATACGGTGTCCCGTTGGGACACGGGGTGTGGGGCGGTGGCGGACCCCTACGGGGTCCTGTGTTATGTTGTTGGTAACCGGGGGTACCGCGAGTGGCTCGCGGCACCCCCGGCTGGTCACCGATCGTCCCTACGGGACGGGGGCTTTTGGGGAGAGGGGGCTTGTGGAGAGGTTCGGCTGCTTTGTTTCAGAGGCCGGGGATGCGGGCTTTGAGGAAGGGGATGAGTTCGTCGACGCCGAAGTCTGCGAGGATTTCGCCGTGGTAGTCCATGGTGGGGGCTTTGGATTGACCGCTGAGGGCGATCATTTCCTGCATGGCTTCGCGGTTACCGGAGACGATGACCTTGCGGACGGGGATTTTTTTGGTGGCGAGCCAGTCGGTGACTTCCTCGCACCATGGGCAGCCAGGTTTGAGGTAGAGGACGGGGAGGTCGGCGTCGGGCATGGTGGGTTACTCGCGGAAGTAGGTGTAGGACTTGAGGTTCCGGCGGTAATTTTTGTAGACGGCCTCGGCTTTTTCTGGGTCGACGCGTTTGGCGGTGGCTGGGTCGTCGGTGAGGGTGCGGAAGCGGCGGAGGAGGTCGCGGGGGACGTATTCGAGGTAGGAGAGGACCTCGGCGGCGGTATCGCCCTCGAGTTGACGGCTGTAGCTGATTTTGCCGCTTTTGATGCGGACGGTGACGACGCTGGTATCGCCGAGGAGATTGTGGAGGTCTCCGAGGGTTTCCTGGTAAGCGCCGACGAGGAAGACGCCCATCATGTAGGGGTCATTGTCCTTGAGGGCGTGGAGGGGGATGGTGGATTGCTTGCCTTCATCGGTGATGAAGGAGTTGAGGACCCCTTCGCAGTCGCAGGTGACGTCGGAGATGACGGCGTTGCGGGTGGGTTGTTCTGCGAGCCTGTGGATGGGGGCGACAGGGAAGAACTGGCCGATGGCCCAGACGTCTGGGAGACTCTGGAACATGGAGAAGTTGCCGTAGTAGAAGTCGGCGAGTCTGGTGCGGAGCCCGTCGAGTTCTTCGACCCCGTCGGAGCGGTGGGCGACCTTGGTGAGGACATTCCAGTAGATCTGGTCGCCGAGGGCGCGTTCGCGGAGGGAGACCTGGCCGGTGCGGAAGAGCGTGAGGAGTTCTTCGCGGTAGAAGAGGATGTCGTGGTAGGTTTCGCGGACGGCGAGTTTGTCCATGTTCTGGACGACCTCCATCATGGAGCGGAGCGTGTCGGAGCAGCCGCGGGGGAGTTTGGGGAGTTGGTCTTCGTGGGAGACGCGGTTTACGTCGAGGATATTGAAGACGAGGACGCTGTAGTAGGAGACGATGGCGCGGCCGGATTCGGTGACGATGTCTGGGTGGGGGACATCGGCTTCGTCCATGACCTTCTGGACGGCTTCGACGAGGTCGGCGCAGTACTCGCGGAGCGAGTAGTTCATGCTGTTTTCGTCGGCCATGCGGCGGCCTGAGTAGTCGACGGCGAGACCGCCGCCGAGGTTGAGGAGGCCCATGGGGGCGCCTTCCTTGACGAGGTTGACGTAGACGCGGGCGGCTTCCTGGGCGGCGAGACGGATGGTGGAGATTTTGGGGATTTGGGAGCCTTGATGGTAGTGCAGCATGCGGAGGCACTTGAGCTTGTTGGCCTTTTTGAGGGCGTCGAGGACCTCGATGGTCTGGGAGAAGTTGAGGCCGAAGGGACTGCGGTCGCCGGCGCTTTCGGCCCAGTGGCCGCTGCCTTTGGTGGAGAGCTTGATGCGGAGGCCGAGGACTGGGTCGATGCCGAGGGCCTTGCTGCGTTCCATGACGAGCTCGAGTTCCGGGGGCATTTCGAGGACGAGGACGACGTTGAGGCCGAGTTGTTTGGCCTGAAGGGCGAGGTCGATGAATTCTGCGTCTTTGTAGCCGTTGCAGATGAGGAGGGCCTCGCGGTCGTGCATGAAGGCGAGGGCGGCGAGGAGTTCGGGTTTGGAGCCGACTTCGAGGCCGTAGTGGTACTGGCGGCCGTATTCGGTGACTTCTTTGACGACCTGCTGCTGCTGATTGACCTTGATGGGGTAGACGCCGCGGTAGCGGCCCTTGTAGCCTTGGTTGCGGATTTCCTCGCGGAAGGTTTCGTTGAGTTCCTTGATGCGTGCGTAGAGGAGGTCCGGGAAGCGGAAGAGGGCTGGGAGGTGGAAGTTGGCGTTTTTGGTATTCTTCGCGAGGAGCCCTTTGATGATCTGCATGAGGCTGACTTCAGCGAAGTCGCCGTTGTTCTGGAGGCGGACGGTGGCTTCGCCGTCTTTATTGACGCCGAAGAAGCCGTGGCCCCATGCGTCGAAGCCGTAGAGTTCTTTGGAATCCTGGATGGCCCACTCTGAGTTGGCGGCAGCAGGGGATGCGGGCAGTGGAACTGGAGGGACGGCGGCAGGACGGCGGTTCATTCCTTGACAGGATCGGTTGAGGGCGGGTTCGGGTCGCGGCGGCCGCACCGGCGGGGTCGCGAGGGGATACGGTAAACGAATCTGCGGGGATGGCGTGCGGAAATTTCACGAAATTTCCGTCAAGGAAGGGACGTGGGGAAGAGGAGAGCGCGGGTGGGTGATGGAGTTGAGGAGGATGAGAGGCGGAGAAAATCCAAGTTTGGGTCTGCGACGTAGTTCTCTTGCAACCCGTCCGCGCCGTCCTAAGGAAGATCAAACCTATGTTCTCTGATTCTGAAGCTGAAGCCCGCATTACTGATTCCCGGCGCCGCAGTGACACGCCGCCTGACGGCGCGCCGTCCGGGCCGCTGGCGAGCAAATGGACCCGACACAAGGACACGTCGAAGCTGATCAGTCCTGCGAACCGGCGGAAGTACACGGTTATTGTGGTGGGGAGCGGGTTGGCGGGTGCGGCGGCGGCGGCGACGTTGTCGGAGCAGGGGTACAACGTGAAGTGTTTCTGTTATCAGGACAGTCCGCGGAGGGCGCACAGCATTGCGGCGCAGGGGGGGATCAATGCGGCGAAGAATTATCACAACGACGGGGACAGCGTGCACCGGTTGTTTTACGAGACGATCAAGGGTGGGGATTTCCGGGCGCGGGAGGCGAACGTGCACCGGTTGGCGGAGGTGAGTGCGTTGATCATTGATCAGTGTGTGGCGCAAGGCGTGCCGTTTGCGCGGGAGTACGGCGGATTGCTGGCGAACCGGTCGTTTGGCGGGACGCAGGTGAGCCGGACGTTTTATGCGGCTGGGCAGACTGGTCAGCAATTGCTGCTGGGGGCGTACCAGGCGTTGTCGAAGGAGATTTCGAGTGGCGGGGTGAAGATGTATGAGCGGACGGAGATGCTGGATCTGGTGACGGTGGACGGGCACGCGAAGGGAGTGGTGGTGCGGGACATGGTGACGGGGAAGATTTCATCGCATGCTGGGGATGCGGTGCTGTTGTGCACGGGCGGGTACGGGAATGTGTTTTATCTGTCGACGAATGCGAAGGGGTGCAACGTGACGGCGACGTGGCGGGCGCATAAGCGCGGGGCGTATTTTGCGAATCCGTGTTACACGCAGATTCACCCGACGTGCATTCCGGTGAGCGGGGCGTATCAGAGCAAGCTGACGCTGATGTCGGAGTCGCTGCGGAATGACGGACGGTGCTGGGTGCCGAAGCGGAAAGAGGATTGCGGGAAGCCGCCGGCGAGCATTGCGGAGGAAGACCGGGATTATTATCTGGAGCGGAAGTATCCGAGCTTCGGGAATCTGGCTCCGCGGGACATTGCGAGTCGTGCGGCGAAGGAGCAGTGCGATGATGGGCGCGGAGTGGGCCCGGGTGGGTTGGGGGTGTATCTGGACTTTGCGGATTCGATCAAGCGGCTGGGGCGGAAGGCGATTGAGGAGCGGTATGGGAATCTGTTCCAGATGTACGAGCAGATTACTGGTGAGAATGCGTATGAGCAGCCGATGCGGATTTTCCCGGCGGTGCACTACACGATGGGTGGGTTGTGGGTGGACTACAATCTGATGAGCAACATTCCGGGGTTGCACGTGCTAGGGGAGGCGAATTTCTCGGATCACGGGGCGAACCGGTTGGGTGCGAGTGCGTTGATGCAGGGGTTGGCGGACGGGTATTTTGTGATTCCGGCGACCTTGCCGAATTATCTGGCGACGCAGAAGCCCGGGTCGGTGAGCGAGCGGGATGCGGACTTCAAGCGGGTGGAGGCGGAGGTGAACGAGCGGACGAGCAAGTTGTTGTCGATCAACGGGAAGCGGAGCGCGGACAGTTTCCACAGGGAGTTGGGCCTGCTGATCTGGGACAAGTGCGGGATGGCGCGGACGAAGGAAGGATTGACGGAGGCGCTGCGGAAGATTCCGGCATTGCGCGAGGAATTCTGGAGCAACCTGCGGGTGCCGGGGAGTGGGGATCAGTTCAACCAGCAGCTGGAGTTGGCGGGTCGGGTGGCGGACTTTCTGGAGTTCGGGGAGTTGCTGTGCAACGATGCGCTGCAGCGTGAGGAGAGTTGCGGCGGGCATTTCCGGTCGGAGTACCAGGACGAGGGCGAGGCGCGGCGGGACGACGATCAGTTTTCGTATGTGGCGGCGTGGGAGTACACGGGTGATTTGTCCCGACCGAAGCTGCACAAA
>CANHUG010000317.1 GCA_947462995.1 Verrucomicrobiales bacterium
CGGCGGCCCGGATGACGAGGGCTTCCTCGACTTCCTCAACGAACACTTCTTCGACCTCCACTACCAACCCCTCCCCGGCGCCCGCCCATGGTCCTTCGGCGTCGGTCACCTCTGGAAAATCGCCTGTCTCTACGACGGCAGCCCAGTCCCCCCCTGCGTCCATCGCGCCCCTCCCACCATCCCCGGTCAGACCGCTCGTCTCCTCCTCATCAGCTGACCGCTCCTTCGCAACGGCCACCAAGGCATCGTACTTGGCGAATCCCCCGCTCACCCCTGCCCGAGGCGCGTACCATTTGTTATGCCCTCAGACAACTCCCCAGCCCTCCGATCCGGCCTCCCCGCCGCCGCCCTCATCGGCTGGATCCTCCTCAGCTTCACCGCCGCCCTCCCCGGCGCATGGTTCATGCCCGGCTCATGGTACTTCGCTCTCAATAAACCCTCATGGAACCCTCCCGGCTTCCTCTTCGGCCCAGTCTGGTCCACCCTCTACACCCTCATGGGCATCGCCGCATGGCTCGTCTGGAAACGCGGCGGCTGGTCCGCTCAGAAACGCCCCCTCGCTCTCTTCCTCGTCCAACTCGCCCTCAACGCCCTCTGGACGCCTCTCTTCTTCGGCGCCCACCTCATGGGCCCCGCCCTCGCAGAAATGTCCCTCCTCTGGCTCGCCATCGCCGCCACCATCGCCGCCTTCCTACCCGTCTCCAGAACCGCCGCCGCCCTCCTCGTCCCCTACCTCCTCTGGGTCTCCTTCGCCGCCTTCCTCAACTTCACCCTCTGGCGCCTCAACCCCTGAACCCTTAACCCCACTTCCAAACACACCCCTACACACTCACCTTCTTCACAAAACACGCCTTCAACCCGATCGCGATCCCATCCATCCGGCACGAAATCTCATGGTGGCCCTCCACCAGCCGGATCAGCTTCGATTTCGTCCCCGTCTTCAGCACCTGCGATGACCCCCGGAGCCTCAAGATAATCCCACCACCTCCCTCCCCCATTTCGGCCTTTCCTACCGAACCCCGCCGCGCTCCCATGCCCCCATGAAATGCATCACATGGAACGTCAACGGTCTCCGCTCCATCCTCTCCAAAGGCTTCGCTGACTTCATCACCGCCGAAGCCCCGGACGTCGTCCTCCTCCAGGAAACCAAAGTCAATCCCCACGACCTCGACTGGTCATGGCTCCCGGACTGGCACCTCGCATGGAACCCAGCCGCCAAACCAGGCTACAGCGGCACCGCCATCCTCTCCAAGTCCCAACCCCTCTCCATCACCCGAGGCATCGGCATCCCCTCGCACGACAACGAGGGCCGCGTCGTCACCGCCGAATTCCCCTCCTGCTTCATCGTCTCCGTCTACACCCCCAACTCCCAGGCCGAACTCGCGCGCCTCCCCTACCGCCTCCAGTGGGACGCCGCCTTCCTCGCTTACATCCAATCCCTCGAGAAACGCAAACCAGTCCTCTTCGCCGGCGACCTCAATGTCGCCCACAAGGAAATCGACATCGCCCGCCCCGACGCCAACCGCCGCAGCCCCGGCTTCTCCGACGAAGAACGCGCCAGCTTCGACCAAATCCTCGACGCCGGCTTCATCGACGTCTTCAGACGCTTCGACCCACGCCCCCATCAGTACTCATGGTGGAGCTACCGCGCCGGTGCCCGCGCCAAAAACATCGGCTGGCGTCTCGATTACTGGCTCGCCAGCCACCAACTCGCCGATTCCCTCCTCTCCTGCACCATCAGACAGGACATCACAGGCAGCGACCACTGCCCAGTCACCCTCGAAACCTCCCTCCCAAGGTGAAAATACCGTCATTTTCACCCCCAAACGTCCCGAAAAACTCCGCTGGCGTTCCGCTCGCCCCCGGACACGATGCTCCCACGTTCCAACTCTGCGGGCACCTGCTCCGCAGTCACTGCCGTATTGGCTGATACCCGACTAGTTCCCCCCGCGTCTTTTCATGAATTCAACCATCTCCGCTCGCCTCAACGTTGATCTGCTGGAAGAAAAATACCAGCAGTGGCTCGACAACCCTCGCTCCGTCGAAGCCACATGGGCCTCCTTCTTCGAAGGCTTCGAACTCGGCACCGCCCAGCCAAAGCCTCGTACCCCCGCCAACGCCCACGACGAATCCCGCGGCGTCCAGAGCGTCGGCATGAGCCAGGAAGAAATGCACTTCCGCGCCAACGTCGCACGCATGCTCTCCGCCTACCGCGCCCTCGGCCACACCGCCGCATGGCTCGACCCCCTCAGCCCCTCAGGCAACGAACAACCCAAACTCGGCCTCGCCGAATTCAACTTCTCCGAACGCGATCTCGCCGCAGAAGTCGAAACCATGTTCTACAATCAGGGCCGCCGCACCAAGCTCGGCGACATGATCGCCCGTCTCAGAAAAACCTACTGCGACCGCATCGGCTTCGAATACACTCACATCAACAACTCCGAAGTCCGCGACTGGCTCGAGGCCCGCATCGAATCCCGCGTCGACCTCCCCAACACGTCCACCGAAACCCGCGAAAATGTCCTCGAGTGGCTCTGGCAGGCAGAAACCTTCGAACAGTTCCTCCACACCAAGTGCAAAGGCCAGAAACGCTTCTCCCTCGAAGGCGGTGAAAGCCTCATGGTCGCCCTCAACGCCATCCTCGAAGACTGCCCAGCCGCTGGCGTCAAGGAAATCATGATGGGCATGGCCCACCGCGGCCGCCTCACCGTCCTCGCCAACTTCCTCCAGAAACCGCTCAAGGTCATCCTCCACGAGTTCAACGAAAACTACATCCCAGACCTCGTCGCAGGCGACGGCGACGTCAAATACCACCTCGGCTACGAGGTCGAACGCAAACTCAAAGACGGCTCGGTCCTCGTCGCCCTCGCCCCTAACCCAAGCCACCTCGAAGCCGTCAACCCAGTCGTCGAAGGTGCCGCCCGCGCCCGTCAGCGCGCCCAGGGCGACGGCCTCGACCGCAAAGCCGTCATCCCCATCCTCCTCCACGGCGACGCCGCCTTCGCAGGCCAGGGCATGGTCGCGGAAACCCTCAATCTCTCCCAGCTCCCAGGCTACCGCACCGGCGGCACCATCCACATCGTCGTCAATAACCAGATCGGCTTCACCACCACCCCCGCCGACGCCCGTAGCTCCGCCTACGCCACTGACGTCGCCAAAATGATCGAAGCCCCGGTCTTCCACGTCAACGGTGACCACCCCCTGGAAGTCTACTTCGTCTCCAAGCTCGCCCTCGAATTCCGCCAGCGCTTCGGCCGCGATGTCGTCGTCGACATGTACTGCTACCGCCGCCACGGCCACAACGAAACCGACGAGCCTTCCTTCACCCAACCGCGCATCAGCAAGCTCATCGCCGCCAAACCAACCGTCGGCACGCTCTTCCGCGAACGTCTCGTCTCCAGCGGCGAAGTCCCCGCCCCACGCGCCGACTCCATCATCTCCGCCATCCGCGATCGGCTCGAAACCGAACACCGCGAACTCCTCGAACTGGAAAAAACCCACTCCGGCAGCGATCTCAAAAAAGCCGTCTTCGCAGGATCCACCGCCGTCTTCCAGCCCCCCTACTCCCACGACCCGGTCATCACCGGCCTCGACCCTGCCCGCTTCCGCGATCTCGGCATCAAACTCGCCGACGTCCCCTCAGGCTTCCGCCTCCACCCCACCGTCAAACGCACGGTCGTCGACAAACGCCGCAAGGCCGCAGAAGACGGCGGTCCCTTCGACTGGGCCAACGCCGAAGCCCTCGCCTTCGCCTCCCTCCTCACCGAGGGCTCACCCGTCCGTCTCTCCGGTCAGGACGTCCGCCGCGGTACCTTCAGCCAGCGCCACGCCTGCTTCTACGATACCGAAAACCGCGACCGCTGGATGCCTCTCCAGCACCTCTCGGAAACCCAGGCCACCCTCCGCGTCTACAACTCGCTCCTCAGCGAAGCCGCCGTCCTCGGCTTCGACTACGGCTACAGTCTCCGCGCCCCGGAAATGCTCATCCTCTGGGAAGCCCAGTTCGGCGACTTCGTAAACGGCGCTCAGGTCATCATCGACCAGTTCATCGCCTCCGCCGAATCCAAATGGCAGAAGCCCTCAGGCATCACGCTCCTCCTCCCCCACGGCTACGAAGGCCAGGGCCCGGAACACTCCAGCGCCAGACTCGAACGCTTCCTCCAGCTCTGCGCCGAGTCCAACATGCAGGTCTGTAACCTCACCACCCCGGCCCAGTACTTCCACGCGCTCCGCCGTCAGCTCAAACGGCCGTTCCGGAAGCCGCTCGTCATCATGACTCCCAAGTCCATGCTGCGTCTCCCGGAAGCCGTCTCCTCCGCCGCCGACTTCACCGGCGACACCTCCTTCCAGGAAATCCTCGACGACGAAGCCTTCAAATCCCAGACCAAGGGCGTCACTCGCCTCGTCTTCTGCTCCGGCAAGGTCTACTACGATCTCATCAAGTACCGCGCCGAACAGAACATCACCAACACCGCCATCATCCGGATCGAACAGCTCTATCCCTTCCACGACGACCTCTTCGCCAAGATCGTCGCCCGCTACCCCAAGGCCGCCCAAAAATGGGTCTGGTGCCAGGAAGAACCCCTCAACATGGGCGCATGGAGCTACGTCGTCCACCGGCTCGAAAAACACACCACCAACCGCGTCCGCTTCACCGGCCGTGACCGCGCCTCCAGCCCGGCCGTCGGCAGCTACGCCCTCCACAAACTCGAACAAGCCGAAGTCGTCTCCAGCGCCTTCGAAGCCTGACCCGCAACTCCCTCACAACTCTCGGCACCGCCCGCGCCTGATCCCCTCAGGCCGGGCGGTTCCTTTTTACCCCGAGCCC
>CANHUG010000318.1 GCA_947462995.1 Verrucomicrobiales bacterium
CCCGTACACTCCACCCGAAGCATGCCCGCCGCCCCTGCCACTCACTACATCTTCGTCGACTTCGAAAACGTCCAGTCCGTCAAACTCGACCTCATCGCCGGGAAACCCGTCATGGTCATCATGGTCATCGGCAAAGACCAGACCAAGATCCCCCTCGAACTCGTCGAACAACTCATGACCTTCTCCTCCCAGGTCCGTCTCGTCCGCACCGAAGTGAAAGGCAAAAACGCCCTCGACTTCGTCCTCTCCGCAGAAGTCGGCGCTCAAGGGGTCGCAGACCCCAACGGCACTTTCCACATCATCTCCCGTGACAAGGGCTTCGACGCCCTCGTCGCCCACTTCCGCGGTCACGACCGCTCCGCCGCCCGCCACGACGCCTTCGTCAAGGTCCCCATCCTCTCCACCTCCTCCACCCCGGCCACACCCTCGCGCCCGGCCCCCACCCCCACCGCCACACGCGCCGCCACTCCTCCCCCGCGCCCCGCCGCCACCAAGTCGCCTGCCTCCACCACCGCCCCGAAAAAATCCCCCGCCTCCCGCAAGGCCGCCGCTCCAGCTCCGGACCCCACTCCCACTCTCGACTTTACAGCGGTCCCCGCATCCAAGCTCGCACGCCTCATGGACCGCATCGCCCCGGGCACCCCCAATCGCCCCAAAACCACCCGCGCCCTCCGCGGTCTCATCAAAGACAAGCTCGGCCCAAAACTCTCCGCCTCGGACATCGAAGACATCCTCGATCAACTCACCATCGACGGCGCGCTCTCCATCGCCTCCAACGGCGCCGTCTCCTACCCGGCCTGATCCCCACACCTCATGACGCTCGCTGACCTCGGCTGGAATCCTTTCTTCGAAGCCGCCTTCGCCCCTCACAAAAAAGCCGGTCTCGTCCCCGCACGGCTCCTCCGCGACAACAATCTCACCTGCGGCGCCCTCCTCGGCGACGGCGACGAATTCGACGCCGTCATCAGCGGAAAACTCTACCACGACGCCGTCACCGACGCCGAACTCCCCGCCGTCGGCGATTGGGTCGCCCTCGACATCAAAGGCGACGAATGCGTCATCCGCGCCCGCCTCCCACGCCGCACCTGTCTCTCCCGCAAAGCCCCCGGCCGCAGCACCGAAGAACAAGTCATCGCCGCTAACGTCGACGTCGTCACCGTCGTCACCGACGCCGGACCAGACTTCAGCGAACGCCGCATGGAACGCTACTTCGCCATCATCGGCCGCAGCGGCGCCAAAGCCGTCGTTCTCGTCAACAAATCCGACCTCTTCTCCGCCGCAGAAAACAAGGCCGCCGCCAATACCCTCCGCGCCCTCGCCCCAGACGCCGACATCCACATCACCAGCGCAGAACAAGGCCGCTCGCTCAAGGTCCTTCGCCAGTACCTCAAAAAAGGCGTCACCGTCGCCCTCATCGGCTCCAGCGGGGTCGGCAAATCCTCCATCGTCAACCAGCTCCTCGGCGACGAGTACCAATGGACCGACGAGGTCAACGAGGTCACCGGCAAAGGCCGCCACACCACCACCGCACGCGAACTCATGCTCCTCCCCACCGGTGGCATCCTCATCGATAACCCCGGCATCCGCGAGGTCCACATGTGGACGGACGAAACCACGCTCCGCAATCGCTTCACAGACATCGCCAACCTCGCCGCTCTCTGCCGCTTCCACGACTGCAAACACGGCGCCGACGCCGGCTGCGCCATCCGCACCGCCCTCTCCGAAGGCCGTCTCGACTCCGCACGATTCGAAGGCTTCCTCAAACTCGACGACGAAATCGAAGAACTCCGCCGCTCTCGCTCCAAACGCCGCATGACCGTCGAACGCATCGCCCGCCGCGAACAGCGCGAACGCGCCAAACGCTTCGCCGACCGCCGTCAGCACGACTACGAACCAGAACCGCGCTGACCCCCACCGCCGCGTCTCAGACGCACCCAATCGCGCTGACCCCGCGCCCAATCCCGCCCGTCACCAACCTTGACCCGCGGGCCCTCCCTCCGCTATCTTCACGCCATGAAACGCTCCTCATGGCCGGCCTTCCTCCTCTTCGCCGCCGCCGCCCTCCCCGTCCCCCACGGGCGCTCCGACGACCGCTTCTCCGCCTCCGCCGCCCCGCTCGACCCCATCCGCCGCCCGGTCTTCTCCGTCCCCGCAGAACCGGGCTACTACTACCAGCTCCGCCGCAGTCCCTCCCCCACCGGCCCATGGTCCGTCACCGCCATGGCCAAGGGCATCAACGGCCCGCTCTCCCTAACCGACAGCATCCCCGCCCTCGAACGCGCCTTCTTCAGCATCCGCCGCGTCCCCCTAACCTCCCCGCTCGACACCGACGGCGATGGCCTCAGCGACACCGCTGAATGGAACGCCTCCAATCCCACCAACCCGTTCCACTCCGGCCGCTTCATCAACGCCGCAGACGGCCGCTCCGCCATGGGCTCCCTCGCCGACTACAACGCGCTCGCCCACTTCGACAACTTCCCCGGCGCTCCCAGCGTCCAGGAGGTCAAATTCCTCATCCTCAACGCCCACACCGCCCAACCCCAGCTCTTCTTCCTCAACGCCGCAAAACACCAGTACCACTACTACTTCGCCCGCGATGTCCTCGGCTACTCAGGCAGTCTATCACAATTCAACGGCGAAACCTACTTCTCTAACACCACCCGCAGAAACCTCGCCGGCAGTCTCGTCCACCACCGCAACTACCTCCCGCCCGACGGCTCACCCCAGGGCCTCATCACCATGGAATTCTGGCCCTCGGACGCCGTCAGCCACTCGTTCGTCCAGAAAGCCTACGACCTCATCACCCGCTCCGCCGCCAACACCGGCGTCCGCTTCGCCTACCACGCCGCCAGCGAAACCCAACGCACGCTCTTCAGATCCGAACGCGCCCTCTTCACCGAAGCCGCTCGCCACTCGCTCCACACCGTCCGCACCGAAGACCTCTTCGGCCAGACGCCCTACACGCTCCTCAACCCAGGCGTCGGCTTCGGCCGTCTCATCCTCTTCGACGGCTCGTCCTCCGTCTCCGCCCGCGATGTCGTCATCTTCCGCAGTCTCCCCAACGACATCACCCACCTCGCAGGCATCATCACCGAGGTACCCCAGACGCCTCTCTCCCACGTCAATCTCAAAGCCAAACAGAACAATACCCCTAACGCCTTCATCCGCGACGCCGCCCGCGACCCGCGTCTCGCCCCCCTCCTCGGCAAATACGTCCGCTACGAAACCACCTCCGAGGGCTACCTCATCCGCGAGGCCTCCCCCGAGGAGGTCGAATCCCACCTCGAATCCATCCGCCCACCCAACCCCCAGATCCCCGTCCGCGACCTCTCCATCACCGCCTTCCGCTCCCTCTCCGCCATCACCTTCAACAACGCCCGTGCCTTCGGAGCCAAAACCGCCAACGTCGCCGAACTCCGCCGCATCGCATGGTCACCCAATGTCTCCGTCCCCAACGGCTACGGCATCCCGTTCTACTTCTATGACGAATTCATGAAGGCCAACGGGCTCTACGACTACGCCGCCTCCCTCTTCGCCATCCCCGCCTTCCAATCCGACCCCACCTTCCGCGCCGACGCCCTCAAAGCCCTCCGCTCCGCCATCCGCAACGGCACCGTCCCCGACTGGATCACCACCGCCCTCACTTCCCTCCAGGCCAACTTCCCAGCCGGAACCTCCCTCCGCTGCCGCTCCTCCACCAATAACGAGGACCTCACCGGCTACAGCGGCGCCGGCCTCTACGATTCCTTCACCCACTACCAATCCGAAGGCCCTCTCTCCAAAACCATCCGCCAGGTCTGGGCCAGTGTCTGGGAAGACCGCGCCTTCGACGAACGCGAATTCTACCGCGTCGACCACTTCCGCACCGCCATGGGCGTCCTCGTCCACCCCAACTACGACGGCGAACTAGCAAACGGGGTCGGCGTCACCAAAAACCTCGTCGACCCAGCATGGACCGGCTACTACATCAACGCCCAGGCCGGCGAAAACCTCGTCACCAACCCCGAAAACAACGCCGTCCCCGAAGAATTCCTCATCGCCCAACTCCTCGGCCAAACCCGCTACACCCTCCAGTACGTCACCTTCTCAAGCCTCATGCCCGAAGGCCAGACCGTCATCTCCACCGCCCAAGCCGAACTCCTCGCCGACCAGATGGCCAAAATCCATAACCACTTCCTCCCCCTCTACAACTACCCGCCCAACTTCGCCATGGAACTCGAATGGAAAATCGACGCCGCCGGCAAACTCATCATCAAACAAGCCCGCCCATGGATCGATTAACATCCCCTTCGCCTCCCCACCCACACACCGTCACCCGAATTTCATGACCAACGAACTCCCTCCAGCCCTCGCCGCCTTCTTCCACGCCACCAACACCCGCGACTTCTCCGACTTCCTCTCACTCTTCACCCCCGACGCCCACGTCAACGACGAAGCCAGCGACCACTACGGCCCAGACATCGCCACATGGATCGACCGCGCCACCGACTACACCAAACCCACCGTCACCGTCACTGACTTCTCCCACGAAGGCGACCAGTTCGTCATCACCGCCACCGTCAGCGGCAACTTCCCCGGCAGCCCCCTCCCGCTCCACTACCACGCCACCCTCAAAGACAACAAAATCGCCACGCTCCTCATCAAAGCCTGACACCATACCCACACCCACAAGCCGGAGGCTTGACGGAGATTAGACTCTATGGCTGCGGCCCGTCCCGCGTCCCGCTCCCAGTGCGCCAGCCTTGATCGAAGGCGGCGTGCCGGCGGCGAGGAGTCGCGGGTTGTTCCCGAAGGAACAGAGCCGCATGTTTGGGCGCC
>CANHUG010000319.1 GCA_947462995.1 Verrucomicrobiales bacterium
GGATCCGGTGCATGTGCATGATCTGCATGCGACGATGCTGCACACGCTGGGGATTGACCATGAGCAGCTGACCTTCAAGTTTCAGGGGAGGCGGTATCGGTTGACGGACGTGCATGGGAAGGTGGTGCGGCCGCTGCTGGTTTAAGGATGGCTGGTGGCTTCTCTGTTGACCGTGGCGCGAGCGGGTTCAGCCTGCGGTATGCTGCGACAGCTGCTCAAATCAAAGATACACCGTGCGTACATCACGGATGCCCATGTGGATTACGAGGGAAGCATCACGATTCCGGAGGACCTGATGGAGGCGACGGGATTGTGGGAAGGGGAGAAGGTGCTGGTGGCGAGCATCACGAGCGGGGCGCGATTGGAGACGTATGTGCAGCGCGGGCCTGCGGGGTCGCGGGCGTTTGTGGTGAATGGCGGGGCGGCGCTGCTGATTCCGCGTGGGCACCGGGTGAGCATCATGGCGTTCGGGCTGAGTGCGGAGCCGATTGAGGTGCGGCGGGTGGTGCTGGACGAGAAGAATCACGTGTTGCGGGAAGGATGATGGGTGGGGGGGCCGTACTGGATAATCAGGACGCTGCGGAATTGCCCTCGGGCGGCCGGATGGCGTAATGTGACGATTCTGCCCCAATAAATTCACTCCCCCTTGCGTGTATGGAAACTCAGGTCCCGATTACCGATTGGCTGGTGCTCAATTGTCCGAGCTGTCATGCGCAGATGAAGGCGCGGCGGGAGGCTGTGGGGCGGGTGCGGATGTTGTGTCCGTCTTGTCGGGCTGTGATCAGCGAGCCTGGGGGCGAAGCGGAGGTGGATGAGGTGGTGAATGAGGGCATAAAGGATGTGCCGGCGGCGGGGACGTTCAGCGGGAGTATTCCGATGAGTGGGGGAGGGATGGTGGCACCGCGGGCGACGCCTGCGAGGAATGCTGATCCTGAGTTTGTGGGGCAGATTCCTGGGGCGGTTGGGCGCGGAGAGGAGGCGGATGATTTTCTGGGGCGGCTGCATCGGACGGATGGGATGGAGATGCCTGCGAGGATTCGGGTGAAGAAGCGGCGGCGGCGGACGAATCAGAGTGGGAGTGTCGGGGGAGGGGATTGGAACGAGGATTGGGCTGGGTTGCCGGAGGCGGAGGTGGCTGCGGATCCGTGGTTGAAAGTGCAGCGGTTGCCTGAGGAGATGGATTTTGAGGATGAGCGAGAGCTGCTGACGGAGTTGCCGTCGAGGGATGGACACGGGGGTCGGGTGAGGCGGACGAGGGTGCGGCATCGTGCGACGGTGGCGCAGATGTTTTTCCGGAGGTTGAACACGCATACGAGGCTGATTGCTGGGGCGTTGTGTGCGGTGATTGTGGTGGGCGGGACGTATTATGGGTGGCAGGCGCTGAGGCATCGCTGGAGTGCGACGACGTACGAGGCGGAAGCGAGTGGGAACGTGCCGCGGGACCGGGGGTATCTGACGATGCAGGACATCAGCGGGGCGGAGGAAGTGGTGCGTGGGTATCTGGCGGCGGAGAGTGTGGAGCAGCAGTTCGCGTGGGTGCGTTTGCCGAAGCGGGTGAAGCCGATGATGGAGGCGTGGGCGCGGGAGCATCCGGTGAAGCCGATGACTGCGGGGGAGGTGACGAATCAGAACAAGATTCGGAGCGGGGAGTTGTATTTTGTGACGCTGGAGCTGACGGTGAACGAGCCTGATCCGCTGGATGCTGGGCAGACGTTTCCGAGGTCGCGGTATTTTGCGGTGGAGGAGATCGAGGATACGAGTGGGAACATCAGTTACCGGCTGGACTGGGAGACGGCGGTGGGGCATCAGGAGATGCCGCTGGAGAAGTTCCGTGAGGAGATGAGCACGAAGGCGGTGCCTTTCCGGCTGAACATGCGGGAGTCGAATTACTATGTGCATGGGTTTACGGACGAGACGAAGTGGCGGTGTGCGGAGTTGTATTATCCTGGGCGGGAGGAGGAGTTCCGGCTGTACGGGTATATTCCGGTGGGGACGGGGCGGTCGGATCGGTTGCTGTCGCTGATTGAGGGAGGGAATTCGTCGGCGGTGGTGGTGACGTTGAGGTATCCGGAGAATGCGGAGTCGCGCGACCAGGTGATTGTGGAGGACCTTGTGTTGCCGTCGTGGTTTTACGTGGAGGATCGAGCCCCTGAGACCGCTGGGAGTGCGGAGAAGCCGTGAGGAATTGAGCATGGGGATTGAGCCACGAGGGAACGAGAAGCCGGATGGGACGGCGGCGGCGCGACCGATACCGGTGGGGGTGGATCGACGCGGGCAGCCGCCTGCGGCGGAGGTGCGGCCGCGGCATGCGGTGGCGGACAGTTTCGAGCAGAATCCGTTGAGTGCGGTGACGGCGCGGGTGACGGCGCAGGCGATAGCTGGGATGAGTGACAGTGAGCGGGTGCGGGAGGCGTTGCGGGACGTGCTGGAGCGTCGGGATGGGTTGGCGGAGGCGGCGCGAACGTGGCAGGTGGCGCCGTCGGCGTTATCGGAGTGGCAGCGGCGTTATGCGGCGTTTTTGGAGGAGGAGTTGAATTTGGCGGAGCGGCCGCTGATGGAGGAAGGGGGGATGGCGAGGGATGCGGATCTGGTGACGGTGCCGGAGGCGGCGCGGGAGATGTTTCAGGCGAACTGGGAGCGGATGGTGGAGGCGAGCCGGGTGACGGAGGCGTCGTTCCGGCAGCGGCCGTGGCGGTTGTTTCTGGAGAATTCGTGGATGACGGGGTGGATGTTTACGGATGGGAAGCTGGACCGGAATTCGCTGGCTGGGTTGGTGGTGGCGGTGGTGTCGGTGGGGGCGATCGGGGCGGTGTTGGCTGGAGGGAGGCTGATTCGGCGTGAGGAGGCTGTGGTGGTGGAGGAAGTGGTGGTGGATGATGAGGAAGTGATTTCGCGAGCGGCGGCGGTGGCGCAGGAGTTTTTCCTTGCTGGGGATGTGGATGGGAAGCTGCGGGTGCTGCGCGGCGGGGATGATGTTAGGAGGGAGGCGGCGGAGTATTTCCGGGGGCGGGGTGTGGCGGTGATTGCGGATGCGGTGTTGAGCCGCGGGATGACGTCGCGCGGGATTACGAGTCTTGAGTTTGAGGTGCCGTCGCAGCAGCGGACGCATTTGATCAATGTGGTGGAGCGAGGCGGGGTGATGAAGATGGACTGGGAGACCTCGAGTTTGTATCAGGAGGGACACCTTGCGGAGTTGATGGAGAGAAAGCCGACGGGTGTGGTGCGGGTGGTGGTGAAGATTGCGCGGGAGAATTACTACAACTATGGGTTTGGGGAGGCTGGGTATGAGTGTTTCCGGCTGACGTATCCCGGGTTGGTGCTGGATTTGTACGGGTATGTGGCGCGGGATACGGCGGAGTATGTGACGCTGGACACATTGCTGCGGGCGAAGGAGATGATTGGTGAGGATCCTGTGGAGGCGGTGGTGCTTGAGGTGAGGTATCCTGAGAATGCGAAGGCGGCGAATCAGGTGGAGGTGGTGCGGGTGGTGAAGGACCAATGGCTGACGGATTGATGAAGGTGATGGATGCGAGCGAGCATGCGTTGTGGGAGTTGCCTGAGGTGCCTGGGCGCGGGGAGTTGCCGGGGCGGTTGCTGTATGCGACGAGTGCGCGGCTGGGTGGGAGCGGGTTGGATGTGACCTCGCTGGAGGGGGCACTGGCGGCGGAGCGGGGAGGGTTTCTGGGTCGGGTGCTGGCGTATGCGGACGGGCAGCGGGAGATTCCGGGTGGGAAGGTGAGGACGCTGCCGCTGCAGCCGGCGCGGTTGCTGTCGTTTCTGGGGAGCGAGCGGTATTACGGGGCGAAGAAGCAGTGGCTGGACCGGGTGGCGGCGTGGGAGTTAGGGCGTGGGGGGTATGATTTTCTGCATACGTGGAGCGGGGATGGGTGGCGCAGTCTGGTGGCGGCGGCGGAGCGGGGGATTCCGTCGGTGATGGACATACCGACGTGGCATCGGAACAAAGGGAAGGTGAAGCGTTATGAGACGAAGAGCGAGCGGGAGGCTGGGAAGTTGCGTGGGTGGGAGCGGTGGCGGCACGGGATGCTGGTGTCGAGGCAGGTGATGCTGATGGAGTATGAGCTGGCGACGTTGCTGCTGATGCCGTCGAGTTGTTCGATGGCGACGTTTGAGGCGGCGGGGATGGGGAGGGAGCGGCTGCATTATGTGGGCCGCGGGGTGGATCCGGGGAGGTTTGTGCCGAGCGAGCCGGAGGGTCGGGTGCGGTTTGTGTTTGTGGGGGCGTTGATCCGGAGGAAGGGCGTGCATCGGTTGCTGGAGGCGTGGCGGCGGCTGGGGATGAGGGATGCGGAGCTGGTGTTAGTAGGGACGGCGCATGAGGAAGTGCGTGCGGAGTTGCGGGATGCGCCGGGGAATGTGAGGGTGACGGGGTTTGTGAAGGATGTGAGGGCGGAACTGCGGGGGGCTTCGGCGTTTGTGTTTCCGAGCGAGTGCGAGGGGTTTGCGAAGGCGACGCTGGAGGCGGCGGCGTGCGGGTTGCCATTGATAGCGACGCGGGAGAGCGGGGATGCGGTGGTGGATGGGGTGACTGGGTGGGTGGTGCCTGCGGATGATGCGGAGGCACTGGCTGGGGCGATGGAGATGGCGGTGCGGGATCGAGGGGAGATGGCGGCGCGGGGAGCGGCGGCGCGGCGGCATGTGGAGCGTTGGTTCACTTGGGATCATTACCGGCTGCGATTGCTGGCGGCGTATGCGAAGGCGCGGGAGAAGTATTGAGAAGGGATGTGATGAAGCGGGTCCTTGTGATACAGATGAAGCGGATAGGGGATGTGGTGCTGACGGCGCC
>CANHUG010000320.1 GCA_947462995.1 Verrucomicrobiales bacterium
GATCTACCGTCGAACCAGTCGTCCGCAGCAAATCCACCCGCTGACCAATCCCCGCCTCTCATCAGTACGTCAGCCACCCCCCGCAAATCGCTCCCCCCATTTCCATGATTCCAGTCAATTCCTCCGTCATCGCCGTCCCTCCACTCGCCCGGGACGCCTCCCTCCGCGCCACCGCCGAACCCAACCGCCGCCTCATGCACCACATCGCCTCAGGCGGCATCCGCATCTTCCTCTACGGCGGCAACGCCGTCTTCTACCACCTGCGCCCCTCCGAGTTCGCCAGCGTCCTCTCCCTCCTCGCAGAAAACGCCCCGCCTGACTGCGACATCATCCCGTCCGCCGGCCCATCCTACGGTGTCAGCATGGACCAGGCCGCCATCCTCCGCGACTTCCCCTTCCCCACCGCCATGGTCCTCCCACATCAGGGCCTCAATACCCCCGACGGCGTCGCCACTGGCATCCGCCACTTCGCCGAAGCCTACGGCAAACCAGTCGTCGTCTACCTCAAATCAGACAACTACCTCACCCCGGAGCTCACCGCCTCCCTCGTCGCAGACGGGCTCGTCTCATGGATCAAGTACGCCATCGTCCGCCCGGACGAATCCAAGGACGACTTCCTCTCCTCTCTCCTCAACGTCGTCGACCCCTCTCTCGTCGTCAGCGGCATGGGCGAACAACCAGTCATCCACCACCTCCGCGACCGCCACCTCGCCGGCTTCACCACCGGCTGCGGCTGTCTCAACCCAGCCCTCTCCACCGCCATGCTCCACGCCTGCCAATCCGCCGATTGGTCCGCCGCCGAATCCATCCGCGCCCGCTTCCAGCCGCTCGAAGACCTCCGCAACGCCATCAACCCGGTCCGCGTCCTCCACGAAGCCGTCTCGCTCGCCGCCCTCGCCGACACCGGCCCGCTCCCACCTCTCCTCAGCGGCCTCAACGAATCCCAGCGCCAATCCGTCGCCGCCGCCGCTCAAGCCCTCCTCGCCTGACTCCTCCGTCACCCTCAATTCCTTGACTCTCAGGCATTCAAACGGTACCGCCCAGTCTCTCAACCTCTGACCTCTGCTCTCCCTCGTGGATATCCGTAAATCCGTCATCACCGCCGCCGGCCAATCGCAACGCACGCTCCCCCTCCAGACGCTCGTCGACAGGGACGGCGCAGAAAAAACCGCCCTCCAGATCATTATCGAGGAATCCATCATGGCCGGTATGGAAGAAATCGGCGTCATCATCCACCCGGACGACGAAACCGCCTACCGCGCCGCCGCCGGCCCCCACGCCCGCCGCCTCCAGTTCATCCCCCAACACTACCCACTCGGCTACGGCCACGCCGTCCTCTGCGCCAAAGAATTCACCGCCGGTGAACCTTTCCTCCTCATGGTCGGCGACCACCTCTACGTTAGCCGCTCCTCCGTCCGCTGCGCCCGCCAACTCGTCGATATCGCCAGCCGCGAATCCTGCGCGGTCTCCGCCGTCCAGGAAACCCACGAAAGCAAACTCCCCCACTACGGCGCCGTCGGCGGCACCCGCGTCCAAAACCGCTCCGGGCTCTACGAAATCCGCCGCGTCCTCGAAAAACCCACGCCCACTCAGGCAGAACAGGAACTCGACGTCCCCGGCCTCAGACTCGGCCACTACCTCTGCTTCTTCGGCATGCACGTCCTCACGCCTCCAGTCTTCGAATTCCTCGAAGCCGCCGTCACCGCCGCCGCCGGACAATCCCCTGTCTCCCTCACCAGCTCCCTCTCCAAACTCGCTCAGCGCGGCCGCTACCTCGCCGCAGGCATCGACGGCCGCCGCTACGACATGGGGGTCCACTACGGTCTCCTCACCGCCCAGCTCGCCCTCGGCCTCGACGGCGATCAACGCGAGGAAGTCCTCGCCCTCATGGTCGAACTCCTCGCAGCCCGCGCACGCTGATCCCATGGCCGGTCCTCTCGTCTCCATCATCACCGCCCAGGATCCCGCAGTGCGCGACCGCGCCCTCGAAGACTTCTGCTCCAGCGCCTCCCTAACGGGCCTCCTCGCTGAATGCGCCGAACTCGACGCCTTCCGCCGTCAGTGCGACAACCTCTACGAACGCGTCCGCGCCCTCTTCTTCCTCTACGCCATCCACCGGTTCCACCTCCCCCTCAAACAAGGGCTCTCGGACCGCGGCATGATCCCCTTCCACGGCTACGAACACCTCCTTAACCGAAGGTTCGAAGAAGCCATCGACACGTTCCTCGCCATCCAGGCCGCCGAAGGCCCCGGCGACTCCATCTCCAGCGCCCTCGCCGCCGCCTACCACCGTCTCGCCTTCCAGACTCTAGCAGACCAGGTCCGCCGCAGCGTCCGCTCCGTCAAAGGCAATCAGTGGATGTTCCGCATGAGCCATCCGCTCCACCAGCCTCTCCGGCTCCGGCCCGCCCTCCTCGAACGTAATCCCTCCGACGGCACCTACCCCATCCTCCGCGAACAGACGCCCGTCCGCATGGACCTCACCCACAGCGCGTGGAGTGACATCTTCTTCCTCGGCATGGACTTCCCGGACGGCGCCAAGGTCCTCAACATCTCCGTCGACCTCGGCATGCACGGCCGCGACGCCGCTCCCGAACCCCCAGTCGCCGCCTTCCTCCGCGTCATCGAAGAACCCGTCCTCCGCCTCACCAGCGTCGATCTCGGTGCCAGCGCAGACATCTCCGATCTCGCCGAAGTCTTCGACTTCGCCCGCGATTACCTCGGTCTCCTCAAAGCCGCCGTCATCTCCTCAGGCATCGTCCCCCCAGGCATCGAAGGCTCTGGCCAGCAACTCTCCGACCTCCTCGCTCGCATCGCCGGACCAGGCAAAGGCCTCGAACTCGTCTCCAGCGTCCGCGGCATCCCCAAAGGCTCGCGCCTCGCCGTCTCCACTAACCTCCTCGCCGCCCTCATCAGCGCCTGCATGCGCGCCACCGGTCAGACGGCCTCCCTGACCGGCCCACTCGAGGAATCCGAACGCCGCGTCGTCCTCGCCCGCGCCATCCTCGGCGAATGGCTCGGCGGCTCCGGCGGCGGCTGGCAGGACTCCGGCGGGGTCTGGCCTGGCATCAAACTCATCTCCGGTGTCCCCGCTGGCCCCACCGACCCCGAATCAGGCATCAGCCGCGGCCGTCTCATGCCCCAGCATACGGTCCTCGACGCCAACGCCGTCTCCCCGGAAGCCCGCCAGAAGCTCCAGGATTCCCTCGTCCTCGTCCACGGCGGCATGGCCCAGAATGTCGGCCCCATCCTCGAGATGGTCACCGAAAAATACCTCCTCCGCTCAGGCCCGGAATGGCTCGCCCGCAAGGACGCCCTGGCCATCCTCGACGAAATCACCTCCGCCCTCCACGACGGCGACGTCCGCGCCATCGGCACCGCCACCACCCGCAACTTCACAGGCCCCATCCAGACCATCATCCCCTGGGCCTCCACTTATTACACCGAGCAACTCATCGAACGCACCCGCGCCGCCTTCGGCGACGATTTCCTCGGCTTCTGGATGCTCGGTGGCATGTCCGGCGGCGGCATGGGCTTCATGGTCTCCCCTCACCGCAAAGCCGAAGCCCAGCAGAAGCTCCAGGAAATCATGTCAGGGCTCAAAAAGGAACTCGCCTCCGCCCTCCCGTTCGCCATGGAACCCGTGGTCTACGACTTCGCCATCAACGAAAACGGCACCTTCGCCACCCTCCTCTCCGGCGACAGCGCCCTCATGCCCGAAGGCTACTACGTCCTCACCGTCCCTCGTCTCCTCCGCCAGGAAATCCGCTCGCTCTCTCTGCTACGCCGCGCCGAACTCGATCGCCTCGGTGCCGCCTGCCGCTCACGACCCGAACTCAGCGGCATGGTCCAGTCCCTCTTCGATGTCATGCTCCCGCGCCGCCGCTCGGACGACTCCCGCGGCACCTCCGGGCTCCTCGCCATGCTCGACGCCAATGGCTTCGACCGCGCTCAGCACGAACAAATCCGCAGCGACCTCCGCGACGCCCGCATCGGCCTCGCCCAGAACCGTCTCCCCGCTAGCGCCACCGTCGAAGACGTCCGTCCGGAAGACGTCGCCAGATTCGACCTCGCCCCGCCCTCCCCGGAATGCATCGCCCTCGGCGAAGCCGCCCTCGCCAGAGGCGAAGCCGCCGTCATCACCCTCGCCGGCGGCGCCGGCTCCCGCTGGACTCAAGGCGCAGGCGTCTGCAAAGCCCTCCACCCATTCTGCAAGTTCGACGGCCGCCACCGCACGTTCCTCGAGGTCCACCTCGCCAAAAGCCGCCGCCGCAGCCGTCTCGCCGGCACCACCATCCCTCACCTCTTCACCACCAGCTACCTCACCCACCAACCCACCGCCGACTTCCTCGCACGCCACCAGAACTACGGCTACTCCGGCGATGTCATCCTCTCCCAGGGCCGCTCCATCGGTCTCCGCATGGTCCCCACCGTCCGCGACCTCCGCTTCGCATGGGAAGAAATGCCCCAGCAGGTCCTCGATCAGCAGCAGCAGAAGGTCCGCGACAGTCTCCGCAGCGCCCTCATCCGCTGGGCCACCGAAGCCGGTGAAGCCTCCGACTATACCGACAATCTCCCCCTCCAGTGCCTGCACCCCACCGGCCACTGGTACGAATTCCCTAACTTGCTCCGCAACGGCGAACTCGCCGCCCTCGTCCGCAAGCGCCCGCAGCTCCAGTACCTCCTCCTCCACAACGTCGACACCCTCGGCGCTGACCTCGACCCCGGCATCCTCGGCTGGCACATCCAGTCAGAGGCCTGTCTCTCCTTCGAAGTCA
>CANHUG010000321.1 GCA_947462995.1 Verrucomicrobiales bacterium
CTTCACTTCTCACTTCCCTCCCCCCTCTCCCCACAATCCCCATCCGTGCCCATCCGTGAAATCCGTGGTTCCCACCCCCACCCCACCAGCCCTCTCCCAACAAGCCCCTCTCACTTCTCACTTCTCACTTCCCTAAACCCGTAATGCTCATCCACCGCCCTGACCTCCGGGCTAACCGACCCGAAGAAGTCCGCGTCATCCACCATCCGCGTCGCCAGATCGATCTGGAACGTCGCTAGCGATTGCCCTGACTGCAGCGCCGCCCGTTCCGCTGCTAGGTCCACCTGAGCTTCCACGCGGTCGAGATCGGACGCGATCTCATCCAATCGGCACTGACGCAGGGAAAAGTTGCGCAGCCGTTCTTCCAGCATTTCCAGCGTCGCCTTGCGCGACTCCCGGGCGGAATCTGACATTTCCCCGAACTTCAGTTGCGACCTCAGATCCGCGACCTGCGCGTGCAGCTTCGGCGCATCTGCCGCCGCCCCAGCGGCTTCAAGGTGAGCCTTTGCTATCAGCAGCTTCAGATGCACCCAGCCGAGCCGAGCCAGCCCATCGGCCGAATCCGACCGCGTCACCACATCTTCCGACCCACGCAGCACCGGCAGCAATTGCTCGACCCTTGCCGCAAACCGCACACTGCGGTCGCGCAGCGCTGGCGGCAGACTCATCTGCAACCCGTTCATCCGCGCCGCCGGCGTCGGCGTGATCACCGGCGCCGGGCCCCGCGTCGGTTGCCTCGCAAACGGCGACGGCTGCACCACCGGGCCAGCCGACATCCGGATGGCCGCGCGCGCGATGATGAAGATCACCGCAACAATGATCACAAATGGGACAACGGTGAACATGAAAGGAAACAGGTTGAGCGCAAAAAAAGTTCCCCCCACCGACATCACCCCGATCACCGGAAACATGAACGCAAACACCGCACAGCCACCGAACGGAACCCCGCACCCGCTTGGACGACCTTGCGAACGTGAATTGTAGCGCAGTTTCATGAATGGCTCAGAGCCCGATCCCCGGGTAAGTCGTGATCCGCCGCAGCTGCACGCCGTACATCGCGGCAATCGCATCGGCTTCGCTCGCCTCGTATTCGTCCCGGTAATACACCTCCCGGATCCCGTAAGCACACAGCATCTGCATGCAACTCGTGCACGGCTTCGTCGTCACCGCCACCAGCCTGACCGATCCCCTCACAAACAAACTGCACAGATTCGCTTCCGCATGCAGCATGTACTTCTGCCGCGCGTCCCGGTCGTCCCAGAACCCGTCCGGCGCATCAAATCCCGGAGCCAGTCCGTTGTAGGCCGTCCCGATCACCCGGTTCGAAAAATCAATCGCCACCGCCCCCACCTTCCGATAGGGATCCTCCGACCTCAGGCTCGCGACATGCGCCAGCGCCATGGCATACTCGGGCAGCGCAATGCGCCCAGGTTTGACGGGATCGGCAGATTCCATGTCTGTAATGTCAGCGCGTTAGGCGTTACTTCGGGCGGTTGCCCAGCTTGGTCTTCAACCGGTCCCAGAACCCGTCCAGATCATCATCCTTGCTCTCCTCCACCTTCCGCCGGTGTTCCTTGATGATCCGGTCCAGTTCCGCCTCCCGACGCTGCCGCGCCGCTTCCTGCGCCTTCGCCGCCTCGCGAGGATCCCGCACCGGCACCGGGACCGGCTTCGCCCCGCCCGCCGCCGCCGGCGACGACGGCCCCTGCCCGTTGAACGTGTCCACCGGCACCACCACCGCGCCACCACCGCCCAGTTGCCGCCGCTGACTGATGAACTGCCGCGGACTGAAGTAATTCGTGTAATCCCGCGCAAACGACGTCTGGTTCGGCCCGATCTGCAGGTTCTTCCGGATCTCGAAATGCAGGTGCGCCGCGTACCGCCCATGCGCCGTCCCGATCGTCCCCACCGACTGCCCCCGTTTCACCATCTGGTAAAGCCGCACGTGCCGCTTATCGAGGTGCGCATACACACTGTCCACAATCTGCACCGCAGCCCCCGGCGGCCGCACCGCATGCCGCACAATGATCAGATTCCCCCACGACCGCCCGTAATCCTCCGAATACACCACCACGCCGTCCGCCGTCGCATACACCGGATCACCCAGATCGGAATTCCCGCCCCCGTTCCCGTTCCAGTCCTCACCCATGTGCGCGTTCGGATAAAACCCGCGGAACACATAATACCCGTTCCCGTCCGGCTTCCCCACCGGTTGATCAAAACCGTCCGTCAGCGGAATCCGGATCGAATGCGCCGCCCGCACTCCCATGCCGCCGCACACCCACAACGCAGTTGCCGTCAGGACTCGGACCAGCGGAATGACGGAATCGTAGCGCATGAACTTCGGGGGGGACTGACGCCGCACTAAAAATCGGCCCGCCGCATCCGGCAAGGCCATTTCACACCCCGGCCGGACCCGCCGCCCCTGACAATTCTACGACTCGTCAAGGTACACATACCGCCCGCAGTTCGGACAGTTGTTCAGGATCTTCCCGACCTTCGCCGTTGCCACGCACCCGGCCGTCACCTTCATGTGACACCCCCCGCAGACCCCATGCCGCAGCGGCACCACCGCCGCATCACCCCGATTCTTGAAAATCCGGTCGTACTGCTCCAGCAGCTCCGGCACCAGCTTCGCCGCCAGCCCCGTCCTCAATCCCTCGAACTCCTCCACCTGCGACGCAATGTTCGTCCGTCGCTCCACCAGCCGCGCCAGTTCATCCTGCACCAGGGTCTCCGTCGCCTTCAAGGCCGCCGCCGCCGCTTCCTGCGTCGCCTTCAATCCCTCCCCCTTCTCCATCAGCACCAGCTCATCATCCTCCAGCCTCGCCACATCCGCCGTGTACCGCTCCACTTCGTGCCCCAGCGCCTGATATTCCTCGTTCTTCCGCGTCTCGAACTGCTGAATCTTCAACTTCACAATCGTGTCCCGCCGGGTCTGAATCTGCAGCTGCAGGTTCTTCATCGCCACTTCGTTCAACTGCGTCGCCTCCTTCGCCACTCGCAACGCTTCCGTGTCCCCCGCCAGCTTCGCCTTCGCGCGTTCTTCCTCGGCCGGAAGCTTCTTTACCTCCAGCCTCAGCTTGCGCAGGTGCTGGTCTTTATCCTGAAGGATGAGCATTTTTTCCAGTTCGGGCAGCATAGCAGGGGGGAATCTTGCATCCATCATGGCGCGTCCCCGTTCCGGCGGCAAGGCATCTTGCGGACGAACTTGACCCGCCTCTCCTTCACCTCTCCTCCCAGGAATTTGCGCTTTCACAGCGCCGCCGCAATGCTACCGCAACCCATCATGACCATTCTCCGCATGTTCCGCCTCTCCGCCGTGACCGCCCTCGCCGGCACGGCCTCCCTCACGTTCTCGAGTTGCGCCTCTCCGGTAAAATCGGTCTCCAAACGCAATGTCGACGGCCGCACCTTCGACGTCCCCGCCTACCGCCCCACCAATCCCCGCGCCGTTCGCGTCAAGGCCAGCGTCAATAACCACGCGGTCTACGTCATGGAAGGCAACAAGCCTCTCCTCGTGACCCCAGCCAGCTTCGGCGCCCCGGAACACGGCACCCCACTCGGCAACCACACCGCCTACGCCCGCATCCGCAACAAGCGCTCCATGAGCTACGGCAAGTACCCCATGCCGTTCTGGGTCGAATTCAAACCCGGCTACGGCTTCCACGGCGGCTGGGTCCACGCCGTCAACAAATCCCACGGCTGCGTCCGTCTCCCATGGAACGTCGCTCCGAAATTCTGGGAACTCGTTCCCCTCGGCACGCCCATGAGCATCCTCCCCAACCAACCGGAAGACGCCACCATCGGCAAAAATATCCCGCGCCTCAACGACGCCGCCGCACCCGAATGGCCGCAGAACGTCCTCTGGACCGACCGCGTCTTCCACATCACCGACGGCAAAAAGGTCTTCGCCGACTAACCCCGGCATCGCGGGCCCGGTGCGCTCAGTGATACATTGACGCACCGGCCCATCCGCACCATCCTGCGCACGGTGGCCTCTCCCGCCGTTCCGCCGCATGCCTCTGCCGGTTCCCTACTGCCCGCGCTGCCTCCAACAGTTGCAGCCAGCTTCCCCCGTCTGCACTGGCTGCCTCCTAACCCTCGCCGAACTCGACCGCGCCCTCGGCCCCGACGAGGTCCTCCTCGACCGCATCCACGACGGCGCTGCCTGCATCGACGCCCGCGCCCGATCCGCCATCGCCGCCGCCTTCTCCGCATGGGAAGCACGCTTCCCGGGCTTCACCGCCGCCATCTACGCCGGAAGTCTGCCCCCGCAGATGAACGCCCGCACCTTCGGCACATGGCTCCTCAACCGCGCCGCTCTCCCCTTCGCAGGACCGACCATCCCTAACGACTGCGGCCTGCTCTTCATCCTCGACCCCCACGGCGGCGAATTCGCCGTCGTCTGCGGCTACGCCCTCGAACCATGGCTGCCGCCTCCCGTCCTCGACACCATGCTCGCTAGCGTTAGGCCCCACCTCGAACGCGCCCGCTGGAAATCCGCCGTCACCTCCGTCCTCGCCCAACTCTCCAAACACCTCGCCAAGGCCGCATCGGTCCCCGGTCGCTACCTCCCCGCAGATTCCAGCGACTCCCCACCCCCTCACCTCCCGCGCCTCCGCAGGCTCTCGCCTCGCCCCGCCCCGCCCGCACCCCAGCCCCCAACCTCCCACGGTCTGTGAAACGCTGGCTCTCAGTCTGCTTCGCCGCCGGCTTGATCAACGCCCAGGACGTCCCCCCATCCCCATCACCCACTCCCGCC
>CANHUG010000322.1 GCA_947462995.1 Verrucomicrobiales bacterium
CATGCCCCGTTGCTCACCCTCGCCGCCAGCTGCCTCCTCCCCGCGCTCGCCCGGTCCCAGCTCGTCACCTACGACGGCTTCGAAGACTATCCCGGCGGAGCCTTCATCGAAGACGGCCCCAACGGAGCTCCCGGCACCGGTCTGAACGGCGGCTTCGGCTGGGCCGATGCCTACGACGTCAGCAATGCCATCAAATCCCTCGTCCGGGCCGAAAATCGCGCCGCCAGCCCTGTCATCTACCGCAACGGCGACCTCGCCATCCACGGTGGCGACCGCGCCCTGCGCTTCTACGACATCGCCAACGGAACCTACGCCGTCCGCAGGTCCATGAACGCCGCATGGGAAGCCGCCCTCGGCCACGAACTCTGGTGCAGCTTCCTCTTCCGCTGCAACAACCCCAGCCCGCTCGCCAATCAGGACTTCCTCGCCATCGGATACGACGACAACGCCTCCGCTTCCGGCGGCAATCCCCGCGTCAGCGTCGGCGTCAACACCACCGCCAACGTCTTCCCTCCCTCTCAGCCGTTCCGCTTCTTCGCCCGATCCACCACCGCCGTCGCAAACTCCACATTCGCTGACTCCCCCGACATCGCCGCCGCCACCACCTACCTCGTCGTCATCCGCGTCGCCGCGTCCGCAGCCGGAAACTACGACTCCGTGGACCTCTGGGTCAACCCCGCCTCCGCCACCAACCCCGGCCCCCCCGCCGCTCGCGTCACCACCGACTCCGGCATCAACCGCCTCACTCATTGCTTCATCCGCACCGCCAATCTCGACTCAGGCGACGCCTACGTCATCGACGAACTGAAAATCGGCCGAAACTATCCATCCGTGATTGTATCCTCACCTCCTCCCCTCTCCCTCGAAATCCTCCCAGCCCCGGACCGTTCCATCGAACTGCGCTGGTCATCTCTGCTCGACGCCACCCTCGAAACCACCACCCTGCCCGCAACGACCTCATGGACACCCGTCACCGGCCCGTTCGAATCCCTCAACGGCTGGCTCTCCCTCCGTGTCCCCACCACCGACCGAGGCTTCTTCCGCCTCCGCCGCCGCGGGCTGTAACCCTCATTCTGGCTATAGGCCCGCCGCGTTCCCTGAGCGACCCTCTTACGGCAGCACCGTCTCCAAGCTCAGCGGCGTACCACCGAATCCGCCATCCTTGATCTCCACGACCGATTCCCCCACCAAGGCCCCCTTTTCATCATAACTGCGGACCGCACAAGCCTGCAGTGTACCGCTAGCATCACTCTTCTCGGACCGACCCACGCGCAGGAACAATCGCCCTTCCCCCTTGGCTTCCGGGCCCAGTTTCTCCAGCAACGGCGTGAGATCGACGCCAATCTCAAGCGGGCTCTCATCCCCGGGGCCGGCTAGCGGCACTTCTCCGACATTGTTGCCATCCCCAAACAGCGGCCAGCCATTGAGCACTTCCGGCATCATCTCATGCTCGGGCTTGGTCGCCTCCTTGGCTCCCGCGATGCCGATGCTCACCCGCAGGGCAGCACGATTGCTGAAGGCCAGCTTAAGCTTCAAGGTGCGCTTCGGAAGGTACCGGCAAACCTCGATCCGGCCGAGGAAATTTCCCCGATCCCAAGTGGAATCGACCATTGCGCTGTAAAGCAGGTAAATCCTCCCGTCCTTCGACCAGTTCTTCCCCCAGGAGTTGACAACGATGAACGCGCCGCGCTCCCAATCGGCTAGCGTGACCTTGCCATCGCCGTCGCGGTCGACATCGTTCGTGATCTTTCCATCGCCATTCACATCGAACCCGACCTGGTCATCGTAGCCCGCACAGGTGATCCCGTGCCCGTGCCCGCTAGGGCCCCAGCGGATCCAGACGTCCTCGCCCGCGAGATGTTCGCCCTCAGGGATCGTTCTCGTGACTTTATCCATCTCTCCCATCCGCCCGTCGAGCGCTAGCAATCCCCCAATCGCATCCTTGCCTGCCTGAGGTTGATTTCGGTCAAAAAGCCAGCCCCGGGCTTCGTTGACCTGTGCCACCGTCGCGACCGGCGTGTAACGATAACCAGCGACGCGATACTCCATCGCCTCGCGCCAGATGCTGTAACCATTCGCCCACGCTCCGATCTTGTCCCTGTCTCCTTCCACACGCCCGTAGGATTGCACCGTGGGAATGCCGACCTGCTTGGCCACCTCCCAGCCATGATGCGCCTCCGATCCATTCTCACTCTTCGCAGCATTGCACATGTTCCACGAAAAATCGGCCGGAAACCGCGTCGCTTCAGTGCTCGCCACCGTCCCATTCAGGACATTCATTTCGTACGTGAACATCGAGGCAACCGCCGTGAACTGACCACAGGCTCCCCCCTTCTGCTTGTAAATCGGCGGAAACTGCGGGCGCGTCGAGTTATCGACCCTCGAAGGCAGGCGATTCACGTCGACCGCCGTGACGCCAACATCAGGTCCCTTGGCACCGCCCCACGTGTCGTATTCTTTCCCCGCCGCACCAGGTCGGGAAAACGGCTCAGGATAAGCCGCTCGGGCAGCCCCATCCACATCGTCCGCCACCACCGCAGGCAGCGGCCAAGATATCATGCAGGCAACGAGAAATAGCCGTCGGGTCGAATCATCCATTCCTTTGAATTACCCGATCCGTCGCCCAAGGCAAACCTTCATCACGCCCTCCGGAAGGTCAATCTCCGCCCCACCTCGGAAGACTCAATTCCATCAGATTCCAGACCCTCGCAAATCCGAAACCCATGGATCGTCCTCATGGCAGAAGTCCCTAAGCCGATCCAGCGGCACCTTCACACCTCCACTTCGTACAACCGGCAGCTTCCATCCGCCGGAGGAATTCTCCGGATCCGGATAACGCGCCAGGAACAACTCCAGCCCACGGCGCGTCATCTCGGCGAGGGAAAGCTCCTTCCTTTCCGCGAAAGCCTTCGCGCGGCGGTAAAGATCATCCGGCAACTGGATCTGCGTCCTCGTCACGATGTAAAATTTACATCTCGCTATCTCTTTGTCAATCTTCGCCCCACCCCGGAAAAACTTCTGCGATGTTCCAGAAGGTTTCGGGTATCCACTGATGGCTGCGGTGAGATCCGCGCCCTCACCATGCCACGCCCGTGAAAGATCTTCCGGTATATCCCAGCACCCAGTGGACGCGTCTCGAGCAGACCGCTCGCTCTCCTGTAGGCCGTGCATGGTTCTGCGAACGCTACCGCCCGGTCGTCCTCAGCTATCTCCGCAGCCGCTTCCCCGCCCACGAAGCCGATGACCTCTGCCAGGAATTCTTCGCCCGAATCGTCCTCGGCCGCAATCTCCCCGATCGCGCCCTCCGCGGACGCGGACGCCTCCGCGGTCTCCTCCACCGCGCCCTTCAGCGGTTCATCTGCAACGAATTGCGCGATCGCGCCGCCCAGAAACGCGGCGGCGGCCAGCTGATCGTCCCGCTCGATGGCCACGCCTCTTCCCACCCGGATTTCGCCGACCGAAGCGAGCGCGGCCCCGACCTCGAATTCGACCGCGCATGGGCCTTCTGCCTCCTCGAGAAAGCCCTCACCGCCGCCGAAACCCGCTGCACCCGTCGCGGCAAGTCCGCCCTCTTCACCGCTCTCCGCCCCATGCTCGACGGCTCCGGCCCCATCCGCTCCCACGCCGAACTCGCCGCAGAACTCGGCATCAAAATCCGCGACGTCACCGTCGCCCTCAGCCGCTTCCGCCAACTCGTCGGCGCCTGCCTCTACGAAGAACTCAGCCGCACCGTGCGCCGCTCCCAGGACCTCGCCTCCGAATGGCAGATCATCCGCGAATTGCTCGAAGACCGCTGAAAACCCCGAACGCCCTCACACCTCACACCGGCCGCAGCACGCTCTTCACCACCTCGCCCGAGTGCATCTTCTCAAACGCCTCGTGCCACTCCGTCACCGGCCACACCCCGCCAATAATCGGACGCACATCCAGCTGCCCGCTCGCCAGCAGCGCAATCACTCGCTCCCAGATTGGCCAGTTGTGACTGAAACTCCCCTGCAGCGTGATGTTCTTCTGCACCAGCGGATCCAGATTGAATCCTAACGGCTGCGGACCCCAGCCCACCTTGCTGATCCATCCCGCCGGCCGCACAATATCCAGCGCAATCTTCAGCGTCGCACTCGCTCCCGCCGCATCAATCACCCCGTCGCACCCAAGCCCGTCCCGTTCCATCGCCCACGGCTTCGCATCCCCGATGATGATCTCGCACCCGTAACCCCGCGCAATCTCCAGCCGGTGCGCGTCCTTAGGAAGCCCCACCAGCGCCACCTGCGCCCCGCACAACCGCGCCATCGCCGCACACAGTATCCCGATCGTTCCCGGCCCTAGCACCACCACCCGGTCGCCCGGCTCGATCCGCGCATTCCGCACCACCGCATTGTACGCCACACAGCACGGCTCCGTCAGGCACGCCTGCTCGAACGGCAGCCCGTCCGGAACATGGTGCAGTATCCGCGACGGCACCCTCACATATTTCGTCATCGCACCGTTCACCCCATAACCAAATCCCTTCCGCGTCGGATCCAGATTGTACAGTCCCCGCCGGCTCATCGGATTGTCCGCACTGATGATCGCCGCCGTCTCCGAAACCACCCGGTCCCCTTCCTTCCAGTGCGTCACCCCACTCCCCGCTTGCACAATCCTCCCGCCAAACTCGTGCCCCAGCACCACCGGATAATTCACCGGCCACGAATGATCCGCCGTCCACTGATGCAGATCACTCCCG
>CANHUG010000323.1 GCA_947462995.1 Verrucomicrobiales bacterium
ACCATCCGCACCATCACGGCATCTGGACGCCTTACACTAAGGCGGTCTTCCAAGGACGGGAGACCGATTTCTGGAACATGCAAAACAAGAAAGGCCGTGTGGACTTGGCTCACGCCGATTTCCTCCCGACGGGCCAGGCGGGCAAAGGGCATCCTGTCTTCGAACAACTCGCGGCCACGCTGACGATGACGGACCTCACCGGACCTGCGCCGATCCCCGCACTTCATGACCACTGGACGCTGCGACTGTATCACGTTCCATCGGGGCCCAAGCCCATGGTCGTCTTCGACCTCACGACCACTCAGGTCTGCGCGGGTCAGGATGCCCTTGAGCTGCCGCAGTATCATTACGGCGGCTTCGGCCTGCGTGGCCCCGACGAATGGAACGGCAAGGAGGGCGCGCTCTTCCTAACCTCCGAAGGGATCACCGACCGCAAGCAGGGCGACGGAACCCGTGCCCGCTGGTGCTACCTGGGGGGCAAGACCGGTGTCGGAGTCTCCGGCACCGCCGTGCTGGGTTTCCCCGACAACTTCCGCTTCCCGATGCCTCTGCGCCTGCACCCGGACATGCCTTACTTTTCGATCGTCCCACAGAAGCTCGGCGCCTTCTCGATCCAGCCCGGGAAACCCTTCGTGACGCGCTACCGCTGCATCGTCACCGACGGTGAACCCGACGCCAACCTCTTCGACGCCTGCTGGAACTCGCTGGCCCATCCTGCCGTGGTCAGTGTGACGCCGTAAGTGAAGGAAATGCCCCCCCGTTCTCCACCAATTGCCTATCCCAAACCTTGTTCCTCATAGGTGCTATCCTCGAAATGATTAATCCCTCATCCATCCTATCATGAACTCGGCCTATCTTACATTGCTTGTGTTTTTGGTCTTTGGCATCGCAGCCACACGTGGCGATGTCGTCAATCGGTGGTCGTTCAATCAGCCCGCTGGCTCGGTGACACATGGCACCACCATCGCGGACTCTATCGGAGGAGCGACTGCGACGGTGGTGGGGGTGAATGCAGCTTTCACCGGCACCGCTTTGACGCTGCCCGGAAGCGGGGCGGCTACGACGGCGGCAGCGAATGCCATCGCCGCCTACATTGACCTGCCGAACGGGATCATTTCCAGCAAGACCCATCTGACCGTGGAGATCTGGGCGACGCCGGTGTCGGTGCAAAACAACCAGCGACTGTTCGAGTTTGGGCGCGTGAATACGGCGGGAGTAGGAGGCGGTGCTCCTGGTGAAATCACCAACAACTCCACCACCAGTCCCGGAGCCACCAGTGCCAGTGACGGCATCAACCTCAACATCACCCTCGGCAGCAGCCTATCCTCCCAGCGGCTGGAGGGTCGGCTCAATGGCGGCACTGCCATCCAGGGCGACACCAGCCTCATGAGCTCGGCTGGCACGGAGCATCACTATGTGGTGACGTATGAGGCCGGCGTGGGTGCCTTTCCGACGACGGGCGGACGTCTCACGTGGTATCGCGATACGGTCTTCGTCCGCTCGATTGATCTCAATTACCGGCTGTCCTCGCTTGAGGACGTGAACAACTGGCTCGGGCGCTCGCAGGGCTCCAACGATTGGACCGCGAACATTCGTTACAACGAGGTGCGTCTCTACGATGAGGCGCTGACGCAGCTCGAAATCAACACCAGCTTTGCCCAAGGGGCCAATCCCGCCACTCCGGTAGCCCAGGCAGATGGCATCACCTTGAACCACGGCGCGAAGGTCACCGTTCCGGTGCTGGCGAATGATACCGCAGGCCTGTTTGTCACGATTGTTCAGGGACCGCAGTCGGGCACCGCCGTGGTCGATGAGCTCAATCGAATCCGCTATGTGCATACCACGGGCAGCCCGGCCACCGACACGATCACCTATCGAGCCATCAACGCCGCCGGTCAGTCCGCGAATGCGACGGTGACGATTACCTTTTCGCCAAATCTCCGCCTCGCCGCGCCCACGGTCAATGTGCCTTCCTCGCCGCCTCCGACCAGCTACCAACTCGTCGATGCCTTTCCGATCACGTTCACGGACCCCACCACGCTGGCGACTCCTCCCGGCGAAACCTCCCGGCTGTTTATCTGCCAGAAAGGCGGGCTGCTGAGAGTGATCCCTAACACCAACGCCGCGACCCCAACCGCTTCGACCTTCCTCGATCTTCCAACGCTGCTGACGGCGCGAGCCGAGACCCTCAACACCAGCAGCGAGCACGGCTTGCTCGGACTGGCTTTTCATCCGAGCTACGCCAGCAACCGGCATTTCTACCTCTTCTACACACCGACCCGCAGCGGGATCACCTACAATCGCGTCTCGCGCCTCACCGCTCAGGCTGGCAATCCCAGCGCGGCCGATACGGCATCTGAGCTTGTCTTGATCGAGCAGCTCGACGAGGTGAATAATCACAACGGAGGCGATCTCCATTTCGGCCCGGATGGGTATCTTTACATCTCCACGGGCGATGAAGGGGATCAGGGGGATGCACGCAACAACAGCCAACGCATCATCTCTTCTGCTCCATCTTGCGGATCGATGTCGATAAGCGCCCCGGCAACTTGGAGCCAAACGCCAACCCGAACCCGGTCGATTATCCATCCAGCCCTCCGCCGGATGCAGTGATCCGCGACAGCGGGATCGCCCGCTACAGCATTCCCATCGACAATCCCTACGTTCACACCAGCCTCGGCGGGAATTGGAACGGGACCTTCAACGGGGCGTCGATTCCCGCAGGCGAGCTGCCCTTTGTGCGTTCCGAGATCTGGGCTTCTGGACTGCGCAATCCTTGGCGCATGTCGTTTGATTCCGTCAGTGGTGATCTGTGGGTCGCAGACGTGGGAGGCGGGCAGCGTGAGGAGATCAACATCATCACGCGAGGCGGAAACTACGGCTGGGCACTCAGGGAAGGCTTTGTGAACGGTCCGAAGTCGGCACAAGCACCGGCGAATTTTGATACTCTGTATGGCACGCGGCCGATGCACGATTACACACGAGGGAGCGGTCCCACCCAGGGAAACTCCATCACCGGCGGGATCGTTTATCGTGGCTCCCGGTTTCCTGCACTGGTGGGTTCTTACATCTACGCGGACTATGTGTCCGGGAACATCTGGAGCATCCGACGCAGTGGCCTGAATGGCGCGACCACGCCAGTCAGGCTGACGGGGGAAGCAGGCATTGTTGCCTTTGGGCGTGACCCCTCCAACGGCGATGTCTTGCTGGCAAACTTGAGTTCGGATCGCATCCGCCGCTTGATCGGAGGCGTGCCGTCCACGGGTTATCCGGCGACCTTGAGCGAGACGGGCATTTTCGCGGATCTGGCGGATCTCTCTCCCAATCCCGGCATCGTCTCCTACTCGGTGAATCTGCCCTTCTGGAGCGACTTTGGGCAAAAGCGCCGCTGGTTCACGATTCCGACCCTCAACCAAACGATGACGTGGTCGCGGGACGGAGAGTGGAGCTTTCCGGCCGGGCAGGTTTGGATCAAGCATTTCGATATCGAGCTCACCCGGGGAAATCCGGCGACTCGGCGTCGCTTGGAGACGCGGCTGCTGGTGAGGAACTCTGGAGGCTCCTACGGCGTGAGTTATCGCTGGAACGACGCTGGCACGGAAGCCGCCCTGGTGCCCGAGGAAGGTGTCGAGTTCGACGTGAATATCGTGGAGAACTCAACGCCTCGCGTGCAGCGCTGGAGCATCCCGAGCCGGGCCAGTTGTTTGACCTGTCACACCCCGCAGGCAGGGCATGCGCTTTCTTCCAATACCCGGCAACTCAATTTGACCGGGAATGTCAATGGATTCGCCGGCAATCAGCTGACGTTGCTTCAGGCCGCAGGTTACTTCAGCAATGTTCCAGAGCATGCCGACGTCCTGCCACGGCATCTCCGGCCAGATGAAACCGGATTTCCCACCGAGGCACGCATGCGCAGCTATCTCGCGGTCAATTGCGCCTACTGCCACCGGTCCGGCGGCACGGGCGGCACCTCGCCTTGGGACGCCCGTCCCGAACTGGCGCTCAACCAGATGCGCATGCTCAATGAACCCGCTGCGAACAACGGCGGCAACACCGCCAATCGCCTGATCGTGCCCGGCAGCACGGTCCACTCCATCATCCTCAACCGCGTGGCTGCCACCAACGGCTTCACCCGCATGCCGCCGCTCGCCACGAGCGAGTTTGACCAGCCGGGCATCGCCCTGCTTACCGAGTGGATCAACAGCACCGCTCTCCAAAACCGGCCAACCTTCAACGCGTGGCGACTCGCTCAGTTCGGCTCCATCACCAGCCCCGAGGGCGAACCCGGCGCGGACGCCGATGGCGACGGCAGCAGCAACGCGGCCGAGTTCACCGCCGGCACGAGTCCCCTCGATGGCACCAGCTTCTTGCGCTCCGTCGCCGCGGCCGTCGGCAGCAACATCACCATCACTCTGAACGTGCCGCCCAACCGCTCGGTGCAGGTCGAAGTCTCCACCGACCTACAGACTTGGACTCTCTGGAACGTTCCGGGCAATCAAGGCCTCGCCACCCCCGGCGGCTCGCTCACCCTCACCGGCCCCGCTCTCGCCCCCCAGCAGTTCTTCCGAACCCGCCTGCGGGAAAACTGACGATCACTTTTTAACATGCCCCGCCCCCCATTTTCACTCAGCACTTCGCTCATTTTCATCACCGCGATCACGCACCTATCAGCTCAGTCGCCGACGCCACCGCCGCGCCCCCTCGTCGCCAATGGAGATAAATA
>CANHUG010000324.1 GCA_947462995.1 Verrucomicrobiales bacterium
ATGTCGGTGACGGAGAGGTTCATGAGGCCGTCCTGGTCGGCGAAGATGCGGAGCCGGGCGATTTTTCCGGTGAGCCAGAGGATGTCTTCGGGGCCGTCGCTTTCCTCGATGCCGAGGAGGAGGAGGAGGCCTTGGCCGATGGCGGCGTGCTGGGAGTTGCTGATGGAGACGGAGGCGGATGAAACGCGCTGAAGGAGGACACGCATGCGGTGATTCCTTCAGCGGGAAATGGGGTGGGGCAAGGGGATGGGGTTGCGATGCGGTGGCGTGTGGGCCTTGTGGCGGGCGCAGCGGCGGCGGAGGGTGAGGAGGGCGATGAGAGCGGCGGTGGACGCCAAGAGGCAAAGGGTGGATTTCATGGCAATGGGCGGGCGTTGGGACCGAGTGTTGCGGTACACAAAGCGGGTGGCGTGCTGTGGTTTTGGCGAATGGAGGATTCTGAAGGGGAAGTCTGTCGTTGCGCGAGGAGGGGAGGAGGAGCGAGTGGTTGGGGAGAACAGCGATGGAGCAAAGACATGACCGAACCGAAGTTCATCCGGATCAGTGGGGCGCGGCAGCACAACCTGAAGAATCTTTCGGTGGTGCTGCCGAAGGGGCGATTGACGGTGATTACCGGGGTGAGCGGGAGCGGGAAGTCGTCGCTGGCGTTTGACACCTTGTATGCGGAGGGACAGCGGCGGTATGTTGAGAGTCTGAGCACGCATGCGCAGCAGGTGCTGGGGAGATTGGAGAAGCCGGATGTGGATCAGATCGAGGGGTTGTCGCCGGCGATTGCGATCGGGCAGCACACGGGGGTGGCGAATCCGCGGAGCACGATTGCGACGGTGACGGAGATTTATGATTATCTGCGGGTGCTTTATGCGACGTGCGGGCAGCCGCATGATCCTGCGACGGGGAAGCCGATTCACCGGTATACGACGCCGGAGATTGCGGAGGAATTGCTGGGATTGCCTGAGGGGACGCGGTTGATGGTGCTGGCTCCGCTGCCGGAGAGTGAGACGATGCAGCCGAAGAAGCTGTATGAGAAGCTGGCGCGGCAGGGGTTTGTGAGGGTGCGGGTGGGAGGGGTGGTGCATGATCTGGAGAGTCAGCCGGAGGTTCCTGAGGGAGGCGTGGTGGAGCTGGTGGTGGATCGGCTAGTGGCGCGTGCGGATGCGCGGACGCGCTTGATGGACAGCCTGCCGGTGGCGTTGCGGTGGAGCGGGGCGGCGAGTCGCGTGCTGATTCTGATCGCGGAAGGGGACGGGTGGCGTGAGAAGGTTTATACGACATTGTATGCGGATCCTGAGACCGGGTTCCGGATGCCGCCGCTGACGCCGAAGCATTTTTCGTTCAACAGTCATGCGGGGGCGTGCCGGACGTGTGAGGGACTGGGGACGCAGTTGTGGTGTGATCCGGAGTTGCTGGTGCCGGATCCGGAGAAGACGATTGAGGATGGGGCGGTGAAGACGTGGTGGAGCCGGAATCCGAAGTTGAAGGTGCTGCATGACCGGAAGATTGCGGCGCTGGCGGTGCATTACGGGGCGGATGTCAAGGTGCCGTACGGGAAGCTGCCGGAGGAGTTCCGGCGGGCGCTGATTTTCGGGACTGGGAAGGTGGCGGTGAAGATGGATCTGGCGAAGAGTGCGACGACGCGGGTGGTGTCGAAGCCGTTTGAGGGACTGGCGGCGGAGGCGGCGCGGTTGCTGGAGGAGAGCGAGAGTGAATTTGTTAAGCAGACCGTGCGGCGGTTCATGAATCCTGCGGCGTGCCAGGCGTGCGGCGGGAGGCGATTGAAGCCGGAGTTTCTGGCGGTGACGCTGCGTACGGCAGGTGAGGAGGGGAGGGAGTATGCGATTGATGAGTTTACGGGGTTGAGCGTGCGGGAGGCGCGGGTGGTGCTAGCGGGACTGGAGTTGAGCGGGCAGCAGCGGGAGATTGTGGTGGAGGTGCTGCGGGAGTTGGAGTCGAGACTGCGGTTTCTGGAGGATGTGGGGGTGGGGTATCTGACCCTGGCGAGGGAGTACGGGAGCCTGAGTGGCGGGGAGGCGCAGCGGATCAGGCTGGCGAGTCAGTTAGGGTCGCGGCTGAGCGGGGTGCTGTATGTGCTGGACGAGCCTAGCATCGGGCTGCATCAGCGGGACAACGACCGGTTGCTGGCGACCCTGCGGGAGTTGCGGGATCTGGGGAACACGGTGGTGGTGGTGGAGCATGACGAGGACACGATAGCAGCTGCAGACTGGGTGATTGATCTGGGGCCTGGAGCGGGGCCGAGGGGGGGGGAGCTGATTGCGGCGGGGACGGTGGAGGAGATCAAGGCGACCGCGCTGTCGGTGACGGGGAGATTTCTGACTGGTGAGGCAAGGATTGCGGTGCCGAAGCGTCGGGTGGTGCCTCCGGCGGTGCCTGCGGGTGGTGGCGGGAAGGAGGGATTGGAGAACGGGTGGATTACGGTGGAGGGTGCGACGGCTAACAATCTGCAGGACATTGATGTGTCGATTCCGTTGGGATGTCTGGTGGCGGTGACGGGGGTGAGCGGGAGCGGGAAGAGCACGCTGGTGGACGACATTCTGAGGCGCGAAGTGTTCCGGAGACTGTATCACGCGAAGGATGCGCCGGGGCGGCATCGTGGGATTACGGGGCTGACGCAGATCGACAAGGCGGTGGTGATTGATCAGAGCCCGATCGGGCGGAGTCCGCGGAGCAATCCGGCGACGTATGCGGGGGCGTTCACGCCGATCCGGGAGTTATTCAGTCAATTGCCGGCGGCGAAGGTGCGCGGGTACACGGCGGGGACGTTCAGTTTCAACACGGCGGGCGGGAGGTGCGAGACTTGTGAGGGTGACGGGCTGATCCGGATCGACATGCATTTTCTGAGCGACGTGTATGTGACGTGCGAGGCGTGCGAGGGGAAGCGGTACAACCGGGAGGTGCTGGAGGTGACTTACAAAGGGCGGAACATTGCGGAGGTGCTGGAGATGACGATCGACGAGGCGGGGGCGTTTTTCCGGGCGGTGCCGGGTCTGGGAGACAAGCTGAGGATGCTAGGGGGAGTGGGGCTGGGGTATCTGAAGCTGGGGCAGGCGGCGAACACGCTTTCTGGTGGGGAGGCGCAGCGGATCAAGCTGGCGACGGAGCTGGCGAAGCGGAGCACGGGGCGGACCTTGTATCTGCTGGATGAGCCGACGACGGGGCTGCATTTTGCGGACATTGAGACCCTGATGGGGGTGTTGTTCGGCCTGCGGGATGCGGGGAACACGCTGGTGGTGATCGAGCACAATCTTGATGTGATCAAATGTGCGGACTGGGTGATCGACATGGGGCCGGAGGGCGGGGGCGCGGGGGGGAGAGTGGTGGCGGAGGGGCCGCCGGAGGTGATTGCGGCGGATCCGCGGAGCATTACGGGGCAGTATCTGAAGGAGAAGCTGAAGCGGGGGAGATGAGGGAGATCGGTGGATGCTGCAAATCGGGGCTTCCAAAATGCGGGGAGACATTGTAATCGACAGTGACATCAACCACATCCATCAAACGCCCCCACAGAAATGATCGCATCGACCTTCACAGAACTTCTCGTCCACGGACTGCCGGCAACGGTGGTGTTTGCACTCGCTGGCATGGTGCTGGCGCTGCTAGGGTACCGGCTGCTTGATCTGATGACGCCTGGTTGTCTGAGCAAGGAGATCTTTGAGAACCGGAACACGGCGGCGGCGATTCTGGGTGGGGCCCTGATGCTGGGGATCTGTATCATCATTGCCGCTGCGGTGGCGGGCTGAACGACATGTCGATCCGATATCAGAATACGAAGCCACGGATCCGGATGAATGCCGGGTGCGTGACGATCGGGGTCGTGGCGGCGCTGGTGGTGGGTGTGCCGGTGATCTGGATGGCGTGTGACGACGACGACGTGGACCCTGTGAACGGGAGCACGACGTATGTGAACAATCACTATGTTCCCGGGGTGGGGTATTACCATGCGCCTTACATGGCGTTCTTTCCGGTCCGGTATAACGATTTCTCGCCGGGGCAGGGGTATTATTACGGCGGGAGTTATCATCAGACGGCGGAGACGGCGACGGTGACGTCGTCGCGGCCGTCGGCGTCGGCGGTGACGAGTGCGAATTCGACGTATCGTGCGTCGAATCCGGGCAAGCGCGGCGGGTTCGGGAGGGTGGGGTCGGTGTTTTCCTCATCGGGGTCATGATTCGTCACCGGAGCGAGCCGAGGAAGGGCTGGGAGGAGACGGTGCGCGGGCAGGGGTTGCTTTGGCATTCGGATGGAGAGACGTCGCCGTACTGGGATGAGTCGGTTTGTTATGAATTGAGTCCCGGGGAGATTGCGCGGCTGGAGCTGACGGCCGGGGAGTTGCATGCGTTGTACATTGACACGACGGAGCGGGTGATCCGTGACAAGCGGTGGAAGGATCTGTGCATTGCCGAGGAGCATGTGCCGATGATTGTGAGGGCGTGGGAGGAGGAGGAGTTCACGCTGTATGGTCGGTTTGACATGGTGTTCGATGTGTATGGGAAGCCGCGGTTGCTGGAGTACAATGCGGACACGCCGACGGCGCTGCTGGAGGCGGCGGTGGTGCAGTGGTTCTGGCTGAAGGACACGCGGCCTGGGCGGGATCAGTTCAATGCGCTGCATGAGCGGCTGGTGGCGGCGTGGGAGCGGTTCGGGGCGAGGGCGGTGCATTTTGCGTCGATTGCGGACGCGTGGGAGGATGAGATGACGGTGGCGTA
>CANHUG010000325.1 GCA_947462995.1 Verrucomicrobiales bacterium
CGAGGGCAACAAACTGGTCCATGCTGATGCCATCGTTCTGCGCCAGAGTTTCCGCGCGGCGGCGGATGGAGTCGGGAACGGATATCGTCAGAGTGCTCATGTTTTTCTGAGTTGAGTTAGAAACAGATTCGGGGTGACAATACTGATTCCCAGCCGGTCCGCCCCCGCAAAATCGCGCGTATTGTGGGTGACAATGTGCCTTGCACCGGCGGCGACTGCCACCTCGAGCACGAGGTCATCCTTGGGATCCCGCAGCCACGGACGCCAGAGAAAATAGACCCGCCGTTCTTCGCTTACGGACATGAAGTAGTCCACAAAGTCAGCGGCATCCTGTGGTGAAAACCCGGGAACGAGACCCGGCCGGGAGAGCACATCCTCGTATTCCAGGCACAGCGGCGGGGAAACCACGGGCAGAAAATCCGGACCTCCCAGACGGTTCAGCAGCTCAAATGAAGCCCCGTGCCGTGACCGGAGGCCCGCCACGAGCACGTTGGTATCGATTACGATGCGCAGAGTGTTCATGCAGCAGCCGGTTCCGCCCCGAAGAGCAGCAGTTGTTCCTGCACGGCGGCCCCGTTCAGGGCGACATCGAGCCAGATGTTGGTATCCACGAGGAGACGCACAGGCTAGAGCCGGAATGTGGCCTTCAGTTCCTCCCAGCGGAGATCGTCGCAGGCACTATTGCTCAAGTCCGCGGGCGGGCGGCTCGCGCTGTGCGCCAGCCATGCTTCGAGCGCCAGTTCCCGGGATTCCGGTTCTGAGGCGACCGACTCACGGGCGGTGATTTCGAGCAGGGTGCCGTGGCGTCGCACCGTGGCGGCGAGCCATGTTTCTTCAGGCAGCTCCACGCCTGGTGGCAGATTGGCTGTGAATGTGGTGGTCATGGGGTGTGGGTTTGCTCTGACAGTATGCTATGGCAGCGGGGAGCCGTCAAAACCGGAAAACCCGGCTGGTTCTCTGCCCGTCTGCCTTGCAGGAGGCGTGTCGGGTGCATCGAGATCATGCAGCGGACAGATCGGCCGCGGCCTTAAGGCGGTGAGGGTCGGCAGTTGAAATGAAAACGGAGCGGGTGGGAACCCGCTCCGTTTTTTGTGAGGGAGAGATGGAAGGGAAGCCCTTGGTCAGGCGGGTTCCGGGGCGAGTTGGTCGCGGTAGCGGTAGCGTGCGGCGATGAGGCTGAAGAGGACGGCGACGACGGCGGTGATGGCGGCGTAGAGCATGAAGCGGCCGCTGGTGACGGATTCGTCGCCGTGGCCGCCGCCGAGGGCTGCGGTGATGAAGACGACGATGAGGTTACCGACGGCGACGGTGAGTTGCCAGTAGCCTGTGATGGTGGATTTCATGGCCTTGGGGGCCTGAGTGAAGGCGAATTCGAGGCCTGTGGTGCTGATGAGGACCTCTGCCATGGTGATGATGAGGTAGGGGAGGAGCTGCCAGAGGATGCTGAGGGGTTCGCCGGCTTCGAGGCGCTGCTGGAGCCATGCGACGAAGACGAAGGAGAGAGCGGCGAGGACCATGCCGAAGGCCATGCGGCGGAGGGGCGTGGCGATTTTACCGAGGAGCGGGTAGAGGACGAGGGTGGTGAAGGGGACCATCATGAGGACGAAGATGGGGTTGGCGGAGAGCATTTGTTCTGCGCCGATTTCGTAAGTGCCGAGGAGGTATTTCTGCATCTGGCCGCCCTGAAGGACCCATGTGGAGAACGTCTGGTCGAAGAGGGCCCAGAAGACGGGGACCATGGCGAAGACGGAGAGGATGCGGCCGTAGGAGAGGCCCTGATCGGCGGCGACGGGAGTGAATTTTTCGGTGATGGGTTTGGAGAAGTTGCGGAAGCCGCTGCCGAACCAGCGGAGGATTCCGTACCACCAGACGGAGAAGGCGGAGAGGTCGAGTGGTGAGGAGGCGGCGTTGACGGATTGGACGAGCCGAACGGACCAGAGGATGGCGGCGACGGTGAAGCCTGTGAGGACGGCCCAGAGGGCGGTGTTGAAGGCGGCGGGGGCTTTGAGACTGACGAGGACGAGGCCGGTGATGGAGAGGAGGAGGGCGGCGAGCCATGCGACCTTGGAGCGCCATGCGGGGTCGCCGGAGGGCGGGACGTGCTGGTAGTGTTTGGTGCCGAGGTAGAAGATGATGGTAGCGATGCCCATGGCGATGCCGGGGATGCCGAAGGCCCAGCTGTAGCCGTGCGTGTCGCGGACCCATGGGATGATGAGGAAGGCGAGGGTGCTGCCGAGGTTGATCATCCAGTAGAAGGCGGCGTAGGCCTTGTTGAGGAGGTGGCGCTGGGAGGGGCCGAACTGGTCGCCCATGAAGGCGGAGACGCAGGGTTTGATGCCGCCGGAGCCGAAGGCGATGAGGCCGAGGCCTGCGTAGAGCAGCATGGTTTTGCCGTCCATGGAATGGGTGAGGTCGGTGCAGGCGAGGACGGCGTGACCGAGACAGTAGGAGAGGGAGATCCAGAGGATGGTGCGGTAGCGGCCCCAGAAGCGGTCGGAGATCCATGCGCCGAGGACTGGCATGAAGTAGTTCACGAAGCCGAAGAGGTGGACGATGCTGGAGGCATGGTCCTTGGACATGAGGAGGACCGTCGTGAGGTAGACGGTGAGGATGCCCTTCATGCCGTAGTAGCTGAAGCGTTCAGCGCCTTCGTTGCCGAGGATGAACTTGACCTGAGACGGCCAGCGGCCGGAGTTAGGAGAAGACTGGGGATCCGGGGTGGTCATGATAGGACTGGGGAAGAGAGGTTAGAAGCCAGAGCCGATGCGCCATTCGTCGATGGAGGCGCTGGGGATTTCGGAGAGGAACTGGGAAGGCTGCTGCCATGGGTCACCGGCGTAGGATTTGGGCCAGAAGCGCGGGTAGAGGAGGTGGAGCTGTTCGCGGGCGCGGGTGACGGCGACGTAGAAGAGACGGCGTTCCTCTTCGAGGCCGAGGTCGCCGCTTTCTTCGACGGCGCGGAGGTTAGGGAACATGCCCTGGGCGAGCCAGACGATGAAGACGACCTTCCATTCGAGCCCCTTGGCCTGATGGACGGTGGAGAGGACGACGGATTCGCGGTCTTTTGATTTGGCGGAGTCTGCGGCTTCGGGGCCGCTGAGGAGGGAGAGATCGGAGAGGAGATCCTGGAGGGATTCGTAGCGATCTGCGAAGGCCATGAACTGGAGGACGTCTTCGGTGCGTGAGGAGGCGTTGTCGAAGGAAGCCTTGAGGTGTTTCTGATAGACCCCTTCCCAGAGACTGCGCATGAGGGTGGCGGGAGGGTGGAGGCCGCCGTTGCCGTCGAGGAATTCGTCGAGGGTGAAGCCGAGCTGGGTCCAGTCGGCTTGGGCGCGAGCGGGGACCTTGATGGAGGCGAGGAGGTCGGAGAAGCTAGTGGGGAGAGTGCCTGAGGAGGCGAAGGGGGAGAGACGCCATGCGGCGAGCATTTTGGCGGCGGTGCCAGCGCCGATGCCTGGGAGCATCTGGGCGATGCGTTCGAAGGAGGCGTCGTCGCGCGGGTTGACGATGAGGCGGAGGTAGGCGGTGAAGTCCTTGAGGTGAGCGCTTTCGAAGAAGCGGAGGCCGCTGGTGACGACGAAGGGGATGGCGGCTCTGGTCAGGTGGAGCTGGACTTCCATGCTTTGGAAGTGGGCGCGGTAGAGGACGGCCATTTCGTTCCATGGGATGCCTTCTTCGTCGTGGAGTTCCTGCATGCGCTGGGCGACGAACATGGCCTGTTCCTCCGGGGTGTAGAGGGCGGCCATGACTGGCTTGTGCTGGAGGCTGGCGCAGGCTGGCTGGAGGGCTTTGGCGAACTGGCGGGTATTGAGGCCGATGGAGGCGTTGGCGACGGAGAGGATTTCCGGGGTGCTGCGGTAATTGGTTTCGATTTTGAAGACCTGGGTACCGGAGTGGCGTTCGGGGAAGCCGATGATGTTAGCGAAGTCGGCGCCGCGCCATGAATAGATGCTCTGGGCGTCATCGCCGACGACCATGACATTGCCGTGAGTGCCGGCGAGCTTTTCGATGATTTCGCCCTGAACCGGGTTGGTGTCCTGGTATTCGTCGACGAGGATGAACTGGAACTGGAACTGGTATTCTGCGAGGATTCCGGGGTGTGAGGCGAAGAGGTCGAGCGTGCGGGTGAGGAGGTCGTCGAAGTCTGCGGAGTTGGCGTCGCGTTTGCGCTGATCGTACTGGTCGGCGATTTTGCGGATGCCTTCGGAGACATCGTGGCCGGGGCTGAAGCGATCGCGGATGACCTTGGCGAGGGGGGTGCGGGTATTGACGGCGAAGCTGAGGAGACTGAGGATGACAGGTGCTTTGGGGAATTTATCGCCGGTGGCGCGTTCGACTTGTTTGACGGTTTCCGCGTTGTCCTTGATGACCTTGGACATGAGGGATTTGGAGTCGTCGGAGTCGAGGATGGAGAAGCCTGAGGTGAAGCCAGCGGCGGCGGCGTGGCGGCGGAGGATACGATTGCAGACTGAGTGGAACGTACCGCTCCAGAGGCCTGCGGTGCGGCCTGGGAGGAGGTGGTCGACGCGCTCGAGCATTTCGCGCGCGGACTTGTTAGTGAACGTGAGGAGGAGGATGTTGTGGGGCGCGATGGCGTTTTCGAGGAGATAGGCGACGCGGTAGGTGAGGGTGCGGGTTTTGCCGCTGCCTGCGCCGGCGAGGACGAGGGCTTTGCCGGGGGGAGAGGTGACTGCGGCGAAC
>CANHUG010000326.1 GCA_947462995.1 Verrucomicrobiales bacterium
TCGCCGACGCCTTCGTCGTCAACTACGGCACCGCCCTCGCCTGCCGCGACGCCCTCGCCGACCGCGGGGTCTGTCTCCGCACCGATGTCTACAAACCCGCTCGCCCCGGCCACCCGGACCACGGTGCCTACATGACCTTCGGCGCAGCCGACGCCATCCGCGCCGGCGCTCACGGGGTCATGCACATGCTCTACCCCCAGCACCCGGACGAAGCCCGCCAGTTCCGCGAATCCGCTCGCCTCATCAGCGAATGCCACCACGCCAACCTCCCGGTCATCACCGAAGCTCTCCCCTTCGGCCTCGGCCGCACCGCCGACTACACCCCCGAAAACATCAGCTTCGCCGTCCGCGCCGCCGCTGAACTCGGCGCAGATGTCGTCAAAACCGCATGGCCCGGCAGCAAAGATGCCTTCCAGCGCATCGTCGACGCATCCTTCGTCCCCGTCATCGTCCTCGGCGGCTCAGCCTCCGACGAAGACTCCATCCTCTCCATGGTCGCCGACTCGATCGCCGCCGGCGGCGCAGGCATCGCCATCGGCCGCAATGTCTGGCAGCACCCCAACCCGCCCCTCATGCTCAAACGGCTCCACGCCATCGTCCACGGTGGCCTCACCGCCAAGGCCGCCCTCTCCATCTTCTGAAGGCCCGCTGACATCCCATGGCCTTCGCCCCGGACCACGCCCTCTCCCTCATCTCCCGCGCATGGCACCAGGGAAGGCTCGCCCACGCCTTCCTCATCTCAGGCTCCCACCCCGACGACCTCCGCCACCTCGCCGTCTCCATCGCCGCCCTCGTCAACGACTGGAAAAACCTCTCCGACCTCGATAGTCTCCGCCACCACGGAGCCATCGTCATCGAACCGGAATCCAAACTCCGCCGCATCAAGGTCGACCAGATGCGCGACGCCGAACGCCGCCTCCAACTCACCTCCAGCGGCAACATGAAGCTCTGCGTCGTCTCCGACGCCGACCGCATGATGGCAGAAGCCGCTAACGCCTTCCTCAAAACCCTCGAGGAACCCCCGGACGGAACCCTCATCCTCCTCCTCACCCGCGCCCCGGACCAGCTCCTCGACACCATCCGCTCGCGCTGCGTCCGCGTCCCCCTCTTCCGCCCAGGCCACTCCGGGCTCGATCTCTCCGAATCCGGCACCTCATGGGTCCAACTCATGGCCGCCTACTTCTCCGCCCAGGAAAAACCCGACGGTCTCCGCGCCATGGGGCTCCTCTCCGACTTCCAGGCCATCCTCTCCGAGGTCCGCGGCGAAATCGAACAACGCCACAAGGACGCCCTCCGCGAGGAAATCGATACCTACGGCAAAACCACCGACGGCATCTGGCTCCGCGACCGCGAGGACTACTACGACAACCTCACCGAATCCGCCTACCAGGAACAGCGGAATTCCTTCCTCACCATCCTCTACACGTGGTTCGGCGAACTCCTCCGTCGCCGCGAGGGACTCCCCGCCGTCGACCTCCCGGGCTTCGCCGCCTCCATGCACGAAATCGCCAATCGCTTCCCCGCCGCAGACCTCCACAAGCGTCTCCGCGCCGTCGACGAACTCCGCCGCAATCTCGCCACCACCGTCCGCGAACCGCTCGCCCTCGAGGTCGCCTTCCTCAAAGCCTTCGGCTGATCTCCCGCTTGCCTCCACCCCTCCCGCGGCTACCGCCCCCTCTCCCGCTCCACTCCCTGTAATTTCACCCCCTAACTCTTCCTTCTTACCATGCGAATCGCTCTCGACGCCATGGGTGGCGACCACGCCCCGCGCAACATGATCGCCGGGGCTCAGCTCGCCATGGCCGAACTCCCACGCATCGACACGCTCTTCCTCGTCGGCGACGAATCCCGCATCAAATCGGAAATGCAGGCGCTCGGCTTCCGCGACCCGCGCATCGAAATCGTCCACACCACCGAGGTCGTCGACATGCACGACAGCGCCGTCAGAGCCATCCGTCAGAAAAAGAACAGCTCCATCTCCGTCGCCACCGATCTCGTCAAACAAGGCCGCGCCCAGGCCGTCGTCAGCGCAGGCCACACCGGCGCCGCCGTCGCCGCCGCCACCGTCAAACTCCGCACACTCCGCGGCATCGAACGCGCCGCCATCGGCACTCCCTTCCCTAACCTCCACGGCACCTGCCTCCTCATCGACGCCGGCGCCAGCGTCGACAGCCGCCCCATCCACCTCTTCCAGCAGGCCGTCATGGGCAGCGTCTACATGAAGCACCTCTTCGGCATCAAAGACCCAGTCATCGGTCTCATGAGCAACGGCGAGGAAGAAGGCAAAGGCACCGAAGTCACCCGCGAGGTCTTCGACATGCTCCGCAACGCCCCAGGCCTCAACTTCCGCGGCAACATCGAAGGCCGCGACCTCGCCAACGCCGACGTCCACGTCGCCGTCTGCGACGGCTTCGTCGGCAACATCCTCCTCAAAGGCTCCGAAGGCATCGCCCGCGCCATGATGCACCTCCTCAAAGAAGCCTTCACCGCTTCCCTCCCACGCAAAATCCTCGCCGGCCTCCTCAAGCCCGCCATGAAGTCCGCCCTCCACAAAATGAACTACGAAAACTACGGCGGCAGTCCCCTCCTCGGCGTCAACGGCGTCTGCATCATCGCCCACGGCTCCTCAAGCCCCCTCGCCATGAAAAACGCCCTCCGCGTCGCCACCGAAAACATCCAGCACGCCGTCAGCGCCAACATCGAAGAACGCATCGAATCCTGCCGCCCCTCCCTGCCCGCCCCCGCCACCGTCTGACCCACCCGCACCCCACCCTAGCACGTCCGTCCCGGCCTTGTCTCGTTACCCGCGCTCTCCCAACACGCCCTCTCCGAACCAGCGCGCCGCAGGCTCTGGACTGCTGTGAGGCATCACAGCTCTCCCTGCGTGCGGAGCACGCCTGCCAGCCACCCTCCGAAACAAGCCCCTCTCCCTGCAAGCCCCTGGGAGCGCTGAGCCCCAGCTCGGCGTTCTCCGAACCAGCCCCCCTCCGAACCAGCGCGCCGCAGGCTCTGGACTGCTGTGAGGCATCACAGCTCTCCCTGCGTGCGGAGCACGCCTGCCAGCCCCCCTCCGAACAAGCCACCTCCCATCACGCCCGCCACCCACCGTCCTCCCGGACGTCTCCACCAGAACCTGCCGCCAAAGCCCCCTGCCCCACCTTCCCTGCGACCTCCATCGTCCCCCCTACGGCCGGAGGCGTTGCGGCGCCAGAGCAGCAGCGCGCTGCCTCCAAGATAGGCGGCGGTGCATGGTTCCGGAACGCTCGTGATGATGAAACTGCCATCCAATTCACCATCCCAGAATTCCAGCGCCCTCACGTCCCCGGCAATGGAATAGCCATACGGTCCATTCGTAAAGCCGCCACCCTCGGGATTCACCGCCACGAATCCATCAAAAATGTCGTAACTGGTGTTATCAGCAACGTTCATCACCGCCACGTAAACACCCGCATCAAGACTTCTGATTAGTGAGCTGTAATCCGTGGAAGATGTCTGCTCCAAATAAAAAGGATTGCCAATAAATCCAAACTCATCATTCCGTCCGATGAACTGCGCGAGCAGCAGGCGGAATCCGCTGCCAAACCCGGACGTGACTGTGACACTGCTGGTTGTCAGCACTTCGAATTTCAGGTAGTCTAGGGTGTCTCCACGGATGCCGGGCGGTGAACTGCCGTCGCCGTTGATCACCCCCGCGACCGCAATGAGACCCGGAGTCTGGATGACGGCAGCACAAGCGGCCAAAGGACTGCAGAACATCATCACGCACAGCAAGAAATGCGAGGAGTTGTTCTTCATGGGGTGCGGGTTTAGCAAGCCTTCATCGTCAGTCCCACCAGAAATACCACCGCGTGGAATGCCGCAGAGCCAGCGCAAGCGTCGCCACCGATCCCACCCCCTGATCCACGATGTGAGCACAAATTGGTCAGCCACCAACAGAGCACCACGTGCAAGCTCGGCATCGTGGTCGAATGGCTCGCCCCACAACTCAATCAAGCGCCCCGCACTCTCCCGGTCACCAACGATGACCGGAACTGATCCCCGTGCCGCACAGGCAACTCTGAGCCGCTGCAACTCAGTCTCAATGCGATCCCCGGAGATGCACGTGAGCGGGAATGGATAGCTGGAGAGTGCGTCTTCTGACATGGCGAATGGAGCTCGAGACCCGTCGATTACCGCAGAAACACCGCCCGCCCCGCATCCCCCTCCCAGATCCCGGTTCGCGGACCTCCCGCACCAGGCGCCTCAGAGTGACGCGCACAACGGACGACGATACGATACGGCAGATTCATATTGAACCTCAACATGCACGCCGGCGAGCTAGTTGTCGAGCAGACCTTCAATTTGGAGTCTCGCTTGTCGTCAACGGCCGTCCGCCGACCCAACCCACCCTATCATCCGTGACCATCCGTGAAACCCGTGGTCCACCACCCCCTCCGCCTCCTGTCCCAAGCGCACCACCCTCTCCCAACACGACCTTCGCGCCTTCGCGTGAGCCCCCCTCTCCGAACCCGCCCCATCTCCCCACAAGCCCCATCTCACTTCTCACTTCTCACTTCTCACTTCTCACTTCCCTCCCCTCCAGATCAACCTTGTTCAAGAACCCCACTCACCCCCCCCCACCTCCCCTCTCCGCGGAAAAGACCTTGCCCGCCCATCCACCGCGCCCGATCCTCCA
>CANHUG010000327.1 GCA_947462995.1 Verrucomicrobiales bacterium
CCCCCGGCCGCGCCGCACGCAAACTCGGCCACACGAAAATCGGCAGAAACCCCAGAATATAAACGAAATTCAGGATCAGACACAGGGTCCCTCCAAACCCCGAAACAATCTTCGCCGGACTGTGATCCACAAAATTTGGGAAAATCGCCCCCAAACTCAGCGCCAACCCCGTCAACCCGCCACCCATCAGCACAATCGACCCGCAGTAAAACCCCAGATCAGCCCGCGACATCCCCAACTTGATCCCCGACACCAGCATCAATACCCCCGTCGCCATCCCGATCAGCACCGCAAACAACCCCAGCTTCTGCCAGAACACCCGACTCAACCCCACCGGCGATAACCCCAGAATCCACAGCCTCCTCCCCTCCAGACTGAACATCGGAAAAATAAACCGCGTCGTCAGCGTCGATAGCGTCAGGCAGCACACCGCAAAATTCAACGTGCTCAGGATCAACCGGAACAACGGCCGGTTCGGATCGCTGTCCATCGCCCGGTTCAGATTCGACGCATACACCAGCAGCAACCCGAACACCACCGCACACGGAATCCACTGCGCCGGATCCCGCGAAAATTCCCGCAAATCCTTCCGGATCAATGCCGCCGTGTCCCGCCGCAAAAACGGCAACCGCCCCACCCACCCGCGCCGGAACGCCGCCTCCACCGCCGCCTCATCCGTCCCCCCGCGCCGCCCCGTCTTCATCGCCTTCCGCCGCTGACTCAGATTCCACGCATCATACATCGCCGGACTCGCCACCACCACACACAACCACCCCAGCATCAGCGCCCAACTCGCCAGCACCATCCCGAAAAACGCCCCCCGCGCGTCAAAACCCCGCGCCCACAGCAAAATCAATTCCGCCATCCACGCACTCGGCAGAAACCGGTTCATCGCCAACTCGGTATGCCCCATCACCTTCGTAAACGCCCCGTTCAGGTTCGTCATCGCCGCAATCTCCTCGAAATTCGGAGACGTCCTCCATCCCTGCACCACCCACCACCCCACCACCACCACCGCCACCGTCAGCAACCACCTCAAAACCCGCCCCCACCACCGCACCAACCCCAGCACCAGCAGCGACGCCACCATCGCCGGCAGCATCAGAAACAATGGATACAGCAGCAGCACCTTAACATAAAACATCGGCCCAGCCCCGAACGTCCGCCCCACCGACGCCAGCAGCGGCGCACTCAGCACCGCCAATCCCCAACTGCTCACCAGAAACGATTCCACCACCTTCCAGCACAACACCGCCCTCGGATTCACCGGCGTCGTCAGCAGCCACGCCGTCTCCTTCCCCCGGAACACACTCGCATACAGCAAAATGCAGTTCGAAAACACCAGCATCACGAAGAAGAAGAAATACGACAGATAAATGATCCGCTCCGTTAGCAGCAGCCCGATCCCCGGAATCGTGATCATGTAGTCCAACCCGCGGCAGAACATGAAATAAGCCGCCACCAGATACCCCGTCAGAAACACCGCAATCGTCACCGCCATCAGCCGCGACTCCCGCACCGACGCCACCGTCCGCGCCCGAAACGCCCTCCAGTGCACCCGCCCCAGTGCCGCGATCTCTGCGCTCAATGTCATCATGATTCCATAAATCGACACGGCAGCCGGATCGCTCGCTCCAACCGCCTCAGATAATCCTCCCGCGTAATCTCATGCGCCCCGAAGCGGCTCAAATGCTCGGTCGTCCACTGCGTGTCCAACAGCGTGAACCCGCGTTCGTCCAACCGCGTCACCAGCGCATGCAGCGCCACCTGTGACGCCCCAGTCTCCCGACTGAACATACTCTCGCCGAAAAACGCCCCGCCAATCGCCACCCCATAAAGCCCACCCACCAGCCGGTGCCCCATCCACGTCTCCACCGAGTGCGCAAACCCCAGCTCATACAAGCGCACGTAACTCCGCAGGATCGACTCGTTGATCCACGTCGACTCCCGGTCCGCACACCCGCGCATCACCGCCGTGAACGCCGTGTTCAACCGCACCTCATACGCCCCGCGCCTCAGCAATCGCCTCAACCCGTGCGGCACATGGAACTCCCGGATCGGGATGATCCCCCGAGGATCCGGCGAAAACCATCCCATCTCCCCATCCTCCATCGCCATCGGAAACACCCCCTGCGCATACGCCTCCAGCAACAGGCGGGGATCAATGACGTCGGTAGATCGGGAAGGCAGCTCAGGCATGCAGCACCGTCAGCTCAGACCATTCGAAGGCGCATTCCGTTCACTCAATTCGCACCTCCCCGGCAAACCCCGCCGGCGGCACGCCCCGCACTCAAACCGCCTCCTTCAGACTCGCCCGCGCCGGCGACCGGAAGAACGCCACAAACAACAGCAGCACTCCCACCGCTCCAAGCGCTGGCACCATCCAGATCTGGTCCCACGCCTTCACCCCGTCCGCCGTGTACTTCTCAGCCACCGCCCCCTGAATGTACGACCCCACAAACATCCCCAGCCCGTACGTCGCAAAAGCAATGAAACCCTGCGCCGCCGACCGGATCTTCGCGTCCGCCCGCTCGTCCACATACACCTGACCAGTCACAAAGAAGAAGTCATAGCACACGCCGTGCAGGATCACCCCAAGATACACCGGCCACAGCGCCGCCCCATTCCCCGCATGCGTCGCGAACAGGAAATACCGCCCAGCCCACGCCACCATCCCGGCCACCAACATCCACTTCACCCCAAGCCGCGCAAAAAACAGCGGGAACACCAACATGAAGAAAATCTCCGACATCTGCCCCCAGCTCATCGTCGCCGCCACATCCTTCACCCCGCGGTCACCAAGGAACGATCCCGTCAGATTATAATAAAACGCCAACGGAATGCAGATCAGGAACGACCCGATCATGAAAATCGCGAACGACCGGTCCTTCATCAGCGACAACGCATCCAGCCCCAGAATGCTCCCGATCGAAGCTGGCTCGCCCTTCGCACGCGGCGGTGTGTGCGGCAGCAGGAAACTGAAGATCCCCAGCACCACCCCGGCAATCGCCGCCACATGGAAAATCTGCACATCGAGATCAATCTTCATCGCGCTCACCAGCTGACCCGCCGCAATCCACCCAATCGTTCCCAGCACCCGAATCCCCGGAAACTCCTTCCCGGGATTAGACATCTGCGCAAACGCCACCGAATTCGTCAGCGCCATCGTCGGCATGTAACACAGGGTGTGCGCCAGCAGCAGTGGATAAAATCCCGCAAACGTCGTCTGCTGCGATGCAAAATAAATGAAGGCCGCCCCCAGCAAGTGCAGCACCCCAAGCACCCGCTCCGCCGCAAAAAACCGGTCCGCAATCATCCCCATGAAAAATGGCGCAATCATCGCCGCAAGATTCGTCGTCGCATAGCAACTCGCCGCCTGCGCATCCGTGAAACCCATCTTCTTCGTCAGAAAGGCATACCCAGTGGCAAACCATGCGCCCCATACCAGATACTGGAGGAACATCATGAGCGATAGTCGTGTGCGGACAGATGGATTCATGGGTGTGATCTTTGAAAATTCCGGGCGACCCTAGAAACTCCCGCCCACCGCAGCAAGTCCCGAAATGCGTGCTTTTCCGGATTTCCTGCAACCCGCCACCCCCCAGACCTGCCGAAAATCCCGTGCCGGGTGCGCGGAGTCCTTGAATCCCCGCCCCCGCCCGCTACCGTCGCACCCCATGAGCATCGCCCGCATCGCCGCCGGACTGGGAATCGACCCTCAAACCCTGTCCACCTACGGGACCGACAAAGCCAAAGTCCCCCTCAGCGCCCTCGCCTCCCCGCCTCGTCAGGGCAAACTCATCCTCGTCTCCGCCATCACCCCAACCCCCGCAGGCGAAGGCAAAACCACCATCTCCATCGGTCTCGCCCAGGGCCTCAAAGCCATCGGCCACTCGGTCGCCCTCGCCCTCCGCCAACCCAGCATGGGCCCAGTCTTCGGCCGCAAAGGCGGCGCCACCGGCGGCGGCCGCAGCACCGTCCAACCCGCCCAATCCATCAATCTCCACTTCACCGGCGACTTCCACGCCATCACCTCCGCCCACAATCTCCTCTCCGCCGTCCTCGACAACGCCATCCAGCACGGCACCGCCGCCTTCTCCCCAGACCGCATCCTCTGGAAACGGGTCCTCGACGTCAACGACCGCTCGCTACGCCGCATCGTCACTGACAACGCCGGCCCACACCAGCGCCCCACAGGCTTCGACATCACCGCCGCCTCGGAAATCATGGCCTCGCTCTGTCTCGCCGAATCCCTCGACGACCTCCGCGCCATGCTCGACCGCATCGTCGTCGGCTTCGCGCCCGACGGCACCCCCGTCTTCGCCCAATCCCTCCGCGTCACCGGCGCTCTCCTCGCCCTCCTCCGCGACGCCCTCCTCCCCAATCTCGTCCAATCCGTCGAAGGGGTCCCCGCCTTCATCCACGGCGGACCCTTCGCCAACATCGCCCACGGCTGCAATTCCGTCCTCGCCACCCGCATGGCCCTCGCCCACGCCGACTTCGCCGTCACCGAAGCCGGCTTCGCCTTCGACCTAGGCGGCGAAAAATTCTTCCACATCAAATGCCGCCGCGCCGGCCTCGACCCCGCCGCCATCGTCCTCGTCGCCACCGTCCGCGCCCTCAAAATGCACGGCGGCACCGCCCTCGCCAATCTCTCCACCCCG
>CANHUG010000328.1 GCA_947462995.1 Verrucomicrobiales bacterium
ATCGCCTCCTCAGGCTCACCAGCAAACAACTCCCGGTAAAACACCTTCAGCATCGCCCCGCACGACCCACTCCCGATCACCACCACCTCCGCACCAGCCAACCGCTTCAGCACCGGCCTCGCCATCTCCCGCGCCTCCGCCCAATGCCCCGCATTGAACGGCGGCTGCCCGCAGCACGCCAGTTCCTCCGGAAAATCAATGCCGTGCCCTAACCGCTCCAGCACCGTCACCATCCCCATCGCCGCCGCAGGATACACGGCGTCCATGAAACAGGGCACAAACAACGTGACGGTCATCGCAGGAAAATTCGCCGCCCGCTGCACAGGATCACTCCCACACAGCGGGCGGCTCTAAACTCTCAAAACCCGCTCAGTACTCCCGGTTCGTCTTCTTTCCTGGCTCAGGCACCGGATACCGGCCCTCCGCATCAGACATCACCGGCGCTGGCCCGTCCGGCGTCAGCTTGTCTGCATCCGGCGCAAACTCATGCTCGTGATTCAGCATCTGCTCGAACGTCACATCCCTCCCCGTATGCGCCGCCATCCGGCCCATGCTCGTCACCAGACTCGCCTCCACCCCGCGCTTAACCTCATTGTACGGGGTGTTGTTGATGATCGCCGCCGCAAGGTCATCCCACTCCAGTTGATACGGATTCTGCTCCGGCTGCGGAAACGCCCACTTCTCAGTCCCCCGCTTCATCAGCTGATCTCCGAAAATCTTGCACTTCCCAGGCGTGTGCCCGGCCGTGCTGATCACCGCAGACCCCTTCGTCCCATGCGCATAACTCGCCTCCTCCTGCTTCGCCCCAATCATCGTCCGCCCGTCCAGATGCAGCTTCGTCCCGTCATCAAACGTGTATTCCACCGAGTACGAATCGAAATTCTGATCGATGTAATCCCCGCGGTAATGACGCCCGCCCACCGCATGCGCCTTCACCGGCCACTTGTTCTTCATCCAGCAGCACTCATCCACAAAGTGAATGTAGAAATCACTGAACAACCCGCCGCTCGCCCACAGAAAACTGTGGAACCGCTCGATCTGGAACATCACCTCCGACTTGTCCGCAGGCTTCTTCGTCGAAAAACAGGACGCCACCGGTCCATGCATCCGATACGTCCGCATCGACAGAATGTCCCCGATCTCCCCATCCTGAATCCGCTTCCACAACTCCTGACGCGCACGGCAGTGACGCACCATCAACCCAACCCCGCACTTCAACCCCTTCTTGTCCGCCTCATCCGCCAGCTGCAGCATCCGCCGCGACGTCGGCCCGTCCGCCGTCACCGGCTTCTCCATGAACACATGCAGCCCGCGCTCGATCGCATACTTGAAATGCACCCAGCGGAACGCCAGCGGCGTCGTCAGAATCACAATCCCGCCCGGCTTGATCGCATCCATCGCCTGCTTGTAAGCCTCAAAACCCAGAAACCTCCGGTCCTCAGGCACATCCATCTTCCCGGGCTTGTTCTGAAACTCGTTCGTCAGCGCCTTGTGACTCTCGTTCAGCTTGTACGAAAACACATCCGCCATCGCCTGCAGCTTCGTCGGCAGGCTCACCACATTCAACGCCTGCGCCGCCGCGCCCGACCCGCGCCCGCCGCAACCCACCAGCGCCACCCCAACCGTATTGTCCTCAGCCGCCCACACATGGGGAATCGTCACCCCCGCAAGGGCTGATGTCGCTCCGGCTTTCTTGATGAATCGGCGGCGCGTGGAACTCGGTAGAATCAGGGAGGTGTCTGGTTGCATAAAACAATCAAGGTTGCGTCCTCGGCCATACGCTCGGCAAGGAAAACTTCTTCCGGCTCAACGGCGGATTCTCTCCCCCACGCCCCCCCCGTCACCCCTCCTCCCCCTCACAACAAAACCGGCCGGAAGGTCCCCCCCGCCGGCCGGCTTTGACTCAGTACCTGTTCGGCACCGCTCCGCTCACGCCTCACTGTGCCCGTAACGCGCAGGCACTTCTTCCCGATTCTTGAAGAACGGAACGATGAGGTATTGGCCGGCGTGCACGCGATCCATCGGATTCATGCGGTTGAGGGACCGCAGCTCAGCAGGCGTCAGCAGAAATTCTCGCGCAATCCCCTCGATCGAATCCCCCTCCTTCACCCGGTAACCCGTCCGCGCACGCTCACCATTCAGCGACGACTCCATCGCCGCCAGACTCACATCCCCCAGCGGATCAGGCTCAGGCGCCAGCACCCGCCCATCCTCGCGCACCACCGGCGCTGGAACACTCCTCGCCTGCACTCCCGGCAAGTACACCCGCTGCCCTGCCTTCAATAGACCGCTCGACATCCCGCTGTTCGCCTTCTTCACCGCCGCCAGCGTCAAATTGTGCTTCTCCGCAATGCTCGCAAGGGTCTCCCCCTTCGCCACCGTGTGATACTCGGATCGCCCCGCACTCCTCACCACCACCGTCTTGCTCCCACCCACCCGCTCTTCCGCCCCACTCTCTTCCACCACCACCGCCTTCCTCGGCGCCGCCGCCACCGCCGCACTCCCTCCTCCCAACCGAATCTCCTGCCCGATCTTCAACGTCGCCGTCTCCTCCAACCCATTCCGCCGCAGCAATTCCTCCACCGGAATCCCATGCTGCCGACTCAATTTATAAATACTGTCCCCCGCACGCACCGTGTGCACCCCACTCGTCCCCCTCCCCACCGCCACCGCCGCCACCCGCTTCTCCTCAGTCTTCACCACCTTAGGCTCCACCTTCACCACAGGCTTCACCGCCGCCTTCGGAACAACCGCCTTCTCAACAGGCTTCGCCACCACACCCTTACCAGGCACCACCAACCGCTGCCCAGGCGAAATCCGATCCGGATCAATCCCTTTGTTCGCCTTCAGCAACTCCCCAACCGTCACCCCATTCCGCCTCGCCACCTTCGCCAGCGTGTCCCCGTCCTTCACAGTATGCCCGCTCTCAGCCACCGCCGTCACACTCACCACCGGTACGGCGGCCACCAGAATCATCGTTTTCCAGAGGTGCAAAACTGTCTTCATGTTGTAAGTTTTACCGTAAGATTCGGATTTTTCAAATTTTTATCTCGGTTAATTAAAAATTTTCACAGCGCATGCCGACCAGCACCCTGCACGCTCACTCAAGGGTCGCCCTGTTCTTCGGCGCAGCCGCTGCCTTAGCCCTCTGTCTCTGGCAGGCCGCCACCTTCAAAAATCTCCCGCCCCTCGCCTCCACATCCGTCCCCGTCTCACTACCCTCCACACCACTCCCCACACCCATCCCACCCGCTCCCACCCCTCCACCCATCCCCGCCCCCACAGCACCCACCCTCCCACCACCCGACATCGTCATCGACCCAGGTCACGGCGGTACCGACCCCGGCCGTCTCGGCAAAGACGGTCAGCACGAAAAAAAATGGGCCCTCGCCGTCGGCCAGGCCCTCGCCACCCAACTCCGCGCCTCCGGCTGGAAGGTCTCCCTCACCCGCGACGCCGATACCACCGTCTCCCTCCTCGACCGCAGCACTTTCGCCAATCAACGCCCACGACTCCTCCTCGTCAGCATCCACTTCAACTCCGGCGAATCCGGCGCCTCCGGCCTCGAAACCTACTTCTCATGGCCGCGCCAGCCCGAACTCATGGCCAAACTCCACGCCGCCGCAGGCCTCTCCGCTGGCGCTCCCCTACCCCCAGACGACTCCGCCGCCCTCGCCGCCTCCATCCAGCAAGCCGCCTGCGCCGCCACAGGCTCCCGCAACCGCGGCACCCACAACCGCCCCAACCTCTCCGTCACCAGCCGCACGCTCGCCCCCGCCGTCCTCGTGGAATGCGGCTTCCTCACCCACCCCGACGAAGCCGACAACATCCGCAGCTCCTCATGGCGCACCAAACTCGTCCAGGGGCTCGCCTCAGGCATCACCTCATGGCTCACCACATCAGGCAAATCCCCATCCTCTTCTCCTCCATCTCCTGACAACATTTCCGGCCCCTGAATCACCAGCCGCTTCGTACCCACTCCAGATATCTGCCGGAAAAATCACCCTGCCATCACTCCGCGTCACTTTTTCACAAATTCTCAACGCCCGCCAACGCTTCATCTTCCCTCACAATGCCCTCCACATCCTCCGCCACTCCCGTTTTTTCAACACGCTCCCAAGGCCAGTTTGACAAAACAAATGCCCTCGCGTAATCCCGCGCCGCCCGCTTCCACCTAAATCCCCGCACCGCCATGGCCGACGTCCTCAGCGCAGAAGAAGTCCGCAAGCAGATGAAAAAGGTCCCCGAATGGGAACTCGAAGGTAAAGCCATTACCAAAACCATCGAGTTCGAAACTTTCTCCGACGCCATCGACTACGTCAACGGTGTCGCCGAAATCGCCGAAGACCACGACCACCACCCGGATATCGATATCCGCTACACCAAGGTCCTCCTCTCCCTCACCACCCACTCGGCAGGCGGTCTCACCCCCGCAGACTTCGAAGCCGCCGCAGCCATCGATTCACTCGAAGGCTGACCCCCGGACGCCATCCCCGCGTCCACCCTCCTCCACCGCCAGCGGCCTAGTGTAGTCCGTCTTACAGATGGTGTCTTATGGACGAGGGATTTTTTCCGAGTCCACGGCGCGAGGAGGGCGCGAATCAGCATTCGCAACCGACGAGCAACACAGGAATCGGGA
>CANHUG010000329.1 GCA_947462995.1 Verrucomicrobiales bacterium
CTCCCAGTCCGGCCATCCCCACACCAATGCCCGGTACTCCTTCTCCATCTGCCGCCGCATCATCGCCTTGTGCAGCCGCCGCGCCGCCGCCGTATGCTTCGCCACCAGCGTCAACCCGCTCGTCTCCCGGTCCAGCCGGTTGATCAGCGACAACGCCGCACCGCCCGCCAGCTCACAAACTAACAACTCCCGCAACCCATGCCACAATGTCGGCGGCCCTCCCGGCTTCGACGGATGCACCTGCAGCGGCGCAGGCTTGTCCACCACGATCCAATCGGCGCTCTCGTCGATCACCGTGAAATCATACACGTCGCATGGCCCCTCGTTCATGACCGCTGCCGCCTCGCCGCGACCTGCTCCCGGTACTTGTCCCGCTCCCGGCTCAACCGCGCCACCTTCATCTTCTGATAAACATCGGACTCCCTCAGAATCGGCCGCGCCACCCTCAGAAATTCCGCCGTCTCTTCCTCACCGCTCCCACTCAGATCGGTCTCCAGCAGCAACTCCACCGCAAACGCCCTGTGCGCCACCGATGGCACCCCCAACGCCATCCTCGCCAGCTCCAGCCGCGCCAGCGGCCCGCTGTCATCTCGCCCCGTCACCGCCCGAACCCCCTCAGCGCTCGCAAAATGCCGCAGCACCGCCGCCTGCTCCGCCGCAATCGCCGCCAACCGCTCCGGCGTCACCACCGACAAACTCCCCGCCAGCCTCCGGTACGCCGTAACCGTCTCTTCTAACATCCCGAATCTCCCCCGCAACGCCAGCCGCACCCACAGATCAAAGTCCGGCAGCAGCTGCAACGCCGCACGCTCCACCCCCGTCCGCTCATACATCTCCCTCCGGTACATCACCGTCGACCAGCACAGACAATTCCCCTTCTCGAAAAACCACCGCAGCCACTCCTCCCGCGTCCGCTCCCCCTCCGCAAACACCCCGCGAAACACATCATCCTCACCCAGCACCGCACCATCCTCTCCTATCAATTCCGCCCTCCCGAACACCGCATCCACCTCCGGATGCCCGTCCAGCCAGTCCGCCTGCCGCTTCAATCGCCCCGGCATCGCCACATCGTCACTCTCCAGCACCGCAAAATACTTCCCCCGCGCCGCCCTCGCACACGTCCGCAACGCCGCCGTCACCCCCATGTTCTCCCCGTGCCGCACCAGTCTCACCCGAGGATCCCCCACCGCCTCCACCAACTCCGCAGACCCGTCGCTCGACCCATCATCACACACCACCATCTCCAAATCCCCCTCGCTCTGACCCAGCACACTCTCCACCGCCGCCCCAATAAACCGGCGGCAGTTGTAAAGCGTCGTCAATACCGATACTCGCGGCGTCATCACCCCCGCGCTCCCCCCGTTTCCTCCCCATGGCAAGCGGGGACGCCTCACCTCCATCCCACCCAACCCGCCCGCTATTCCTTTTGCCTCCCAGCCCTCCCTGCTCTCCAATACCCACCTGATGGCTTCCGAACAACGGCTCTTCCTCCTCGACGGCATGGCGCTCATTTACCGCGCCCACTTCGCCTTCGCCGCCCGACCCATCGTCACAAGCTACGGTCTCAATTCCTCAGCACTCTTCGGCTTCACCTCCGTCATCCTCGACCTCCTCAAATCCGAACGGCCCTCCCACATGGCCGTCGTCTTCGACACCTCCGCTCCCACCGCACGTCACACCGAGTTCCCAGCCTACAAAGCCCAGCGCGAGGAAATGCCCGAAGACCTCCGCACCGCTCTCCCTCACATGAAACGCCTCATCGAGGCCTTCAATATCCCCGTCATCAGCATGGACGGCTACGAAGCCGATGACCTCATCGGCACCCTCGCCCTCCGCGCCGAATCCTCAGGCTTCTCCACCTTCATGGTCACCGCCGACAAGGACTTCGCCCAACTCGTCGACTCCCGGACCTTCATCTGGAAACCCGGCCGCCAGGGCAGCAATCACGAAATCATCGGCGTCCCGGAAGTCTGCTCCCAATGGCAGGTCTCCCATCCCTCACAGGTCATCGATGTCCTCGCCCTCTGGGGCGACGCCGCCGACAACTTCCCCGGCGTCCCAGGCATCGGCGAAAAAACCGCCAAATCCCTCATCAGCCAATGGGGCTCCCTCGAAAACCTCCTCGCCAACACCGACCAGCTCAAAGGCAAACAAAAGGAAAACCTCCTCGCCTTCGCAGACCAGGCCCGCCTCTGCCGCCGTCTCGCCACCATCTGGACCGACTGCCCGCTCGACATCTCCCTCGACGATCTCATCATCCGCCCCTTCGACGAAGACTCCCTCCGCTCCCTCCTCGTCGAATTCGAATTCACCTCCATCGGCAAACGTCTCTTCGGCGACGACTTCCGCGCCGGCCGCGGCTTCCACCGCCGCTCCGACTCCGCGCCCGATTCCACCTCCTCTCCCGACGACGATCTCTTCTCCTCCTCCGCGGACTCCACAGCCCCCACTTCCCCTGGCCTCCGCAATCTCGCCTCGACGCCGCATTCCTATCACATCGCCGCCACGCCCGCCGAACGCGCCGCCGCCCTCTCCCAGCTCGCCACCCGCCGCGAAGCCGCCTGCGCCTTCGACTGGGACGGCACCAACCCGCGCGATGCCTCGGTCTCCGGTATCGCCCTCTCCTTCGACCCGGCCTCCGCCATCTACCTAACCGGCGCTCCGCACTCGACTCTCCTGACCGAATTCTCCGCCGCCCTCGACGGCGTCCTCCTCTCCGGCTACGACCTCAAACCCGCCCTCCAGATCCTCGCCCTCGAAGGCCTCCCCGGCCCCGCCGTCTGCTTCGACGCCATGCTCGCTCAGGCCGTCACCGACCCCGAAAAACCTCAGTCCCTCACATATCTCTCCGAATCCCTCCTCGGCTACTCCCCTGGCTCCGCCCGCTCCGCCGAATCCTCCGGCCAGCTCCTCATGGCAGGCCTCGACGAAAGCAACGCCGACGCCCGCGCCAACGCCGCCATGGAACGCGCCGACGTCTCCCTCCAGCTCGCCGCCGCCCTCCGCCCACTCCTCCTCTCACAAAAACTGGAGCAAGTCTTCTACGACATCGAATCCCCTCTCCTCCCCGTCCTCGCCTCCATGGAAGCCGCAGGCATCCGCGTCGACGCCTCCATCCTCCGCGCCTCCAGCGGCATCCTCGAAACCCTGATCGCTCAACTCGAAGCCGCCGTCATCTCCGCCGCAGGCACTCGCTTCAATCTCAATTCCCCCAAACAACTCGGCCAGATCCTCTTCGATCACCTCAAACTCGTCGATAAGCCCAAAAAAACCCGCACCGGCCAATACGTCACCAGCGAAGACGTCCTCTCCGAACTCTCTGGCGCTCACCCCATCGTCGCAGACCTCCTCGCCTACCGCGAAGCATCCAAACTCAAAAGCACCTACGTCGACGCCCTCCCCTCCGAAATCTCACGCCGCACCGGCCGCATCCACACCACGTTCCTCCAGGCCAGCACCAGCACCGGACGTCTCGCCTCCAATCACCCTAACCTCCAGAACATCCCCATCCGCAGCGAACAGGGACGCGCCATCCGCAAGGCCTTCATCCCCGCCTCCTCGGACTTGATCTTCCTCAGCGCCGACTACAGCCAGATCGAACTCCGCGTCATGGCCTCCCTCAGCGGCGACCCAGCCATGATCGACGCCTTCCACATGGGAGCCGACATCCACACCGCCACCGCCGCACGCGTCTTCGGCGTCTCCACAGACGAGGTCTCATCCGACATGCGCCGCACCGCCAAAATGGTCAACTTCGGCATCATCTTCGGCATCAGCGCCTTCGGCCTCGCCCAGCGTCTCGGCATCCCCAGACCAGAAGGTGCCCGCCTCATCGACGAATACTTCATCCAGTACCCAGGCGTCAAAAACTACATGGACCAGACCATCGCCGACGCCAGATCCCGCGGCTGGGTCAGCACCCTGACAGGCCGCCGCCGCCCGCTCCGCGACATCGCCAGCGCCAACGCCACCGTCCGCAAAGCCGCCGAACGCACCGCCATCAACACTCCCATCCAGGGCACCGCCGCCGACATGATCAAACTCGCCATGGTCCACATGGACCGCGAGCTCCGCGCCTCCGGCCTCCGCGCACGCATGATCCTCCAGGTCCACGACGAACTCCTCTTCGAACTCCCCGCCCACGAACTCGAACCGCTCTCCGATCTCGTCAGCCGCGTCATGCGCGCCGCCCTCCCCCTCGCCGTCCCCATCGTCGTCGAAATGGGCCACGGCGCCAGTTGGTTCGAGGCCCACGCCTGACACCCCAGACATTCTTTGAGGATTCCCTGCAGTCAGCGCATGCCGCCGTAGCAAGGCCGTCCCGGCCTTGTCGCTGCCGCAGCGAAGCACTATCCACCGTGTTTCCGCAGTCCCTTCCCAAATCAGGAATAGCCTCCGGCTTTTTCAAACACACGCCTAACCAGTCGTCCGCAGCCCCGACGCAATCGCATTCACCGAAATCAGCAGGTCCGGCAGAAACGCCTCCGCCGCCGCGCCATCCCCCGCCGCCACCAATCCACGCCACTCCCGCAGCAGCGCAATCTGCTGCCGGTGCAGCACCCGCAACGGCGCTTCCCGCACCCCTAACGTCTCCGCAAGCCGCGGCCGCCGCACCATGAACGGCCCGTC
>CANHUG010000330.1 GCA_947462995.1 Verrucomicrobiales bacterium
GCCGCCGCACCGGCCACCGCACCCGCCGAAGACAAGCGCATCGACGCCTTCAGCCGCATCCACTACCACCGCGACGGCACCCGCACCGAATCGCTCAAAGACGGCACCGGCACCCGCATCAAAGAAAAAACCTACTCCGAAAACAGCATCCTCTCCTTCGTCCGCGAATTCGAAACCGATACCAAAGGCCGCCTCCGCAACGGCGTCATCTACGACGGCCGCAAAAATGTCCTCGGCTCCATGGTCTACGGCTACGACGCCACCACCGACCAGATCATCGAAGAACGGCTCTTCAACGCCAAAGGCCAGATCATCCGCCGTCTCTTCTACCCAGGCGCTCTCAAAGACCCCCGCTTCGCCAAACGCTTCGTCGCCTTCAACTACGACCCGGACAACCCCGACGCCAAACCAGTCGCCGATACCAAAAACGTCAAACCCGTCCGTCCCGTCGAGCAGGCCCAGGACGAATTCGACCCCGGTACCCCCATGGGCAAAGGTGCCGCCCCGTCCCTCCACGCCTCCACCACCAAACCGGACGCCAAACCCGCTCAGCCAAAACCTCCCGGCCGCTCGTTCCTCCCCCAGCGCAAACCCGCCGGCACCCCCGCACCCACCGCCCCGCCCACCCCCGCGCCCACTCCCAAACCCGCGCCAAAACCAGAGGCCAAACCCGCCCCCAAACCCGTCCCGGCCGACCCGCTCCCGCTCCCTCCTGTCCCCGCCAAACCTCGGACCTGATTCCCCTCACCAGCATGCATCCAGGCGCTCTCCTGTCCTCCCTCGTCTCCCTCGCCGCCGTCACCGGAATCTGGTGCTGGTCTCGCTACGAAATCTCCGCACTCCGCCGCAACCCTTCCGCTTCCCAAGCGTCCGCAGACGGCAACTCCGCCGCCGTCACCGTCGAAGCCCACGCCCTCATCCAGCGCCAGGCCGCAGGCCTCGAAGCCAAGGTCGCTGACCTCGACCGCGAAAATCGCGAACTCCGCGAAAAACTCGCCGCCGCCCTCGAAGCCGCCAAACCACCCCCGGACCCAGCCACCGTCGCCTCCCGCATCGCCTCAATGCGCGAACTCGCCTTCTCCAAATCCCCGGAATGGGTCCCCGCTGCCCCGGACGATATCCTCAAACGCCTCACCGACCACCGCCGCGCCGCCATCCCCGAAAAAGCCGCCGCCGACCGCGTCCGCGCATGGCGTGCCATGGGCTTCGTCCCTGACACTTTCGACTTCCGCGAGGCCTCCGCCAGTCTCGCCGCCATGAAACCCTTCGGCTTCTACGACGCCGAAACCGGCAAATTCTACCACCAGAAAGACGCCTCCCTCCTCCGCGCCGACAGCCGCGAACAATTCGCCGGAGCCCTCCTCCCCGTCCTCATCTCCCAGAACTTCCCAGCCGTTAGCAAATCATGGGACGTCACCGACAATGACGACGCCGCACGCGCCGCACTCGCCCTCATCAACGGCGACGCCAACTTCACCCGCGTCCGCTTCAGTATCTCCGATCAGCTCAACTCCAACTTCGACAAGGGCCAGGCCCCTCCGCCTCCCCCGCCCACCTACAACGCCCCGCAATTCATGGGCGAATCATGGAAATGGACCGAAGACCAGGGCAATCTCTTCGTCCAGTCCCTCCACGCCTCCGGCGGCCTCGCCGCCGTCAACGCCGCCTACTCCCGGCTCCCACGCAGCACCGCAGAAATCCTCCACCCGGACTCGCTCTACATGGCGAATCCTCCCTTCCAGCCCACCGACGTCCCCCTCGACTCCGCCCCCATCGAAGGCAAATCCCCCTTCTTCTCCAACGTCGCCGGCGAACTCGCCTCCTACTTCCTCCTCCGCCCATGGGCCGATGTCGACTTCTGCACCACCGCCTCCGAAGGCTGGCGCGGCGATCGCTATCAAGTCTACCCCGGCGACTCCTCCGGCGATCACGTCCTCTGGCGCTCCGTCTGGGCCTCCGATAACGACGCCACCGAATTCTTCGCCGCCCTCCGCCGCATCCTCATGCAGCGCTACAGCATCCCATGGCAGCCGGAATTCGACGTCTCACCAGACCAGTTCTCCCTATCAGAACCCCATCGCGCCATCCGCCTCTCCCGCCACGGTGCCACCGTCACCCTCATCGACGCCACCTCCCCGCGCTTCGCCGACGCCCTCGCCGCCAAGTTCCCCTCACACTGACCCCGCCCCCCTAACTCACTTCGCCGCCACCGCCGCCCCCGGGTCCTTCTGGAACGCCGACAGAAACAGCATCCCCGCTGCCACACAGATCGCACTGTCCGCCACATTGAACGCCGGCCAGTGATTCCCCTGAATGTGCACGTCGAGAAAATCGACCACATACCCCCTCATGAACCGGTCCAGCAGGTTCCCGAAAATCCCCGACAGCAGCAGCGCCACCGCCACCTGACTCAGTTTCGTCGGAAACGCATTCGTCCGCCACAACCACCCGATCAACCCCAGCGCCGCAATCGCCACCCCGCCGAAAATCCAGTTCGATTGCGCCTTCCCGTTCGCCATCCCGAACGCAATCCCCGTGTTGTGCACCCTCACAAGGTTGAAATACCCCTCAACCACCACAATCCCATCGTGCCCCTCCTCACTCGGCGCCGCAAACCGCCGCACACACCACTCCTTGCTAGCATAATCCGCCAGAAACAGCGGCAGGGTCAGAAACAGTAAGTAGCGTCGCATCTGATTTCAATTGGCTCGGTCTGTCACTCATTCCCTCGGCTCCAGCCCCTCACGACCCAGCCCCGTCAATGTCCGCTCGCGTGAACACCGCACGCACCGGCACCCCAGCCGCCTCAATCGCCTCACGCCCGCCTTCCCCGCGGTCCACCAGCACAATCACAAACGCCACCACCCCACCCTCCGCTCGCACCTTTTCAATCGCCTCCAGCGTCGATCCCCCCGTCGTCACCGTGTCGTCCACAATCACCACACAATCCCCAGCCTTGAAATTCCCCTCAATCAAACGCCCCCGCCCGTGCACCTTCGCCTGCTTCCGGATCGAAAACACCTGAAGTTCCGCCCCAGCCCGCGCCGCACCCATCCCAATCGCCAGCGCCACCGGATCCGCTCCCATCGTCAACCCACCAATCGCCACCGGCACCACCCCAAGCTTCGCCGACTCCGCCACCACCATCTCCCACCCAACCTCACCCAGCGCCAGCGCACCCCGCGGATCCAATGTCGTCAGCCGCGCATCACAGTAAAAATCACTCTGCTTCCCCGACGCCAGCGTGAACTCCCCGTACATCACAGACTTGCGGCGGAGAATCTCGAGTAACTGCGTGCGGGCGGATGTCATGACCCGCCGCGCATACCCCCCCACCTCAACCTTCGCCACCGCAATTTCACTCCCCCACAAAGAGGTCTGTCTTCTTGTCCTCACCCCCCCCACCGCCCACGACCCACCCAACCCATTCCCCTCCCACCCATCCCACTGCCAAATCCCCCCCCACAAAGAGGTATGGCTGTCACCTCACGGAAATGAACCTCACAACAGTCAACTCACAACGCTCCGTCCAGATTCTTAGCAATGAACCGGAGGATACCTGCAATACCCTCACAGCTTCCCCTGCCCTCCGCGCCACACCCGTGAAGATTAATTTGCAGTTCAACGACTTACAGGCAATGCTATCACGTCAAATGGGTTTCAGAAGCATACTTGGAGGCTGCTGTCCTGCCATTGGCATAACTCAAACCACCATCCATCTTATGAAAAAACTCTTCTTCAGCTTGGCTCTGCTTGCCTTGGCTCCTCTCGCCCAGGCGCATACCGTAATGTACTACGCCGACCTCTCCGGTCCGGCAGAGGCCCCGCCTAATGCCTCCCCCGGCACCGGCTTCGCCATCGTGACGCTGGATCTGGACTTGGTCACCATGAAGGTGGAGGTCACCTTCAGCGGTCTGCAGGGGAATGTCTCCGCCGCTCACATTCACGGCCCTACCTCCGTGGCTGGCGCAGGCACCGCTGGCGTCATGACCATGACACCTACCTTCCTCGGCTTCCCCTCCGGAGTCACCAGTGGTGCCTACACCCAAACCTTTGATATGACCCTCGCCAGCAGCTACAATGCGTCGTTCATCACCAACAACGGTGGCACCGTCTCCTCTGCCTTGAATGCGCAAATCGCTGCCCTCGATGCCGGCAAGGCCTACGTGAACATCCACACCAATGTCTTTCCTGGCGGGGAAATCCGTGGCTTCCTCGCTCCCGTGCCTGAGCCCGGCACTGCCGCTCTCGGCCTCGTCGGTGGAGCAATCCTCATGCGCCGCCGCCGCACCGCTCAGGTCTGATCCCCCGCCCGGGATTCCCTTCCCGGCACACTCATCTCAAGGCACCACCGGTCTCCCGGTGGTGCCTTTTTTTATCCGTAAATCCCAGAGTAGGCACCACGGGCAGCGAAGTCGTCCGGTCACTCGTGTGCCAGCGACCCCAAGAGGTCTGTCTTCTTGCCCCCCCCCACCACCCGCAACCCAACCAACCCATTCCCCTGCCACTCATTCCCCTGCCACCCCCCCCCCACAAAGAGGTCTGTCTTCTTGCCCCCCCCCACCACCCGCAACCCAACCAACCCATTCCCCTGCCACTCATTCCCCTGCCACCCCCCCCCCAC
>CANHUG010000331.1 GCA_947462995.1 Verrucomicrobiales bacterium
CATCGCATTTCCCGCCACCGCATCCGCAAACCGCCAGTCCACATCGTTCCCCGTCGCCGTCCCGCCGCGCATCACATAATCCACCATCACCGTCCCGCTCATCGCCGACGGCAGGGTCACTTCAATATCACGATACTCCCCGGTCACCGCATCCGGCAATTCCCCGGTCGTCCCCGTCGCCGACACAAACCCCATCGACGGCAGGCTGCTCCCCAGATCGTTGTCCTCCAGCAGCAGGGTCGCCTCCGCAACCTCCACGCCGTATCCCGTACCGACCGCCAGCCGCATCACGACTGTCTCCGTCCCCTCCCGCAACGCATCGTCCAGCGGCGTCACCACCACATCCACTCCGCTCGCCCCATCTGGAATCACCGCACTGCCATTCAATAACTGATAGTCCGTCCCGTTCACCGCCGTCCCGCTCATCGTGTACCCAACCGCCAGCGCCCCCGTCGTCCCAGCCCTCGAAATGTAAAACGAACTCCCGTCCGCCGGCTCCGCCAGCCCGCTGCTGTGCGTGCTCACCGCCACCGGCTCCGCGTCATCATCCTTCAACCGCATCACCGCCTGTCCATCCAGATACACCCGGTACGCAGGATCCGGCGTGATCGTTAGAATCACCGTCTCCGTGTTCTCCGGCAACGCATCGTTCAGCACCGGAATCGTCACCGTCACCGCATTCCCCTTCACATCCGTACTCGTCCCCGCCACCGTCACCGTGCCCGACGGCATCGTGAAATCCTGGCCCGCCGCCGCGGTCCCGCTGATCGTGTACCGCACCGTGATGTTCCCCGGCGCCGTCCCCACCGCCGTCACCGTAAACGTCCCGTTCGTACTCGGCTCACCCGCCGAATTCGCCGTCACCCCCACCAATGGCGCATCCGCATTGTCCTTGATCGTCAGCGCCGCAGAAAAATTCGCCCCCAGCGTGTACGCATTGTCAAACACCGTCAGCGCAAACGTGATCCCTTCGTCTCCTTCCCCGTGCCCGTCATCATAAGGCGTCAGCACCACCGGCACCGTGTCCACCCCCACGGGAAACGTCACTTCCCCAGGCAATGCCACATAATCCGTCCCATGCAGCGCCCGGCCCCCCACGCCGTAATACACCTTCAGCGCCGCTCCCAGATTCCCCCGCCGCGTCACCAGCACTACCCCGGTCCCGCGCCCCGCTTCATTCAACACATCATCGGCCGCCGTCACCGAAATCACCGGCAGATCATTGTCCGTAATCGTCACCGTCCCGCTCGCCGCCACCGGACTCACCACATACGCCGCATTCACACTAACCGTCAGTACCGCATCCTCCGGCGCTTCCACAAGGCTGTCATCCGTCACCACCAATGGCACCACCACCGAACTCTGCCCCGCAGGAATCGTCACCGTCCCCGGCACCAACCCGCAATCCACCCCATTCGTCGCCGTCCCGCTGAACGCCACCGATACCGTCAGCGGTGATCCCGTCGCCCCAGTCCGGCTCACCGTGAACGCACCCGCCCCCCCCGATCCCTCACCAGCATAAACATCCGTTGCCTCGAGGCTCACCACCGGCCGTGTCGTGTCATTGTCCGCAATCGTCAGCATCGCCAACCCGCTGCTCCGCACCTGATACCCAGCCCCCGCTCCCAACTGCAACGTCACCGTCTCCGGCCCTTCCTGCGCTGTGTCATTTACCGCCGCCACCGTCACCGTCAGACTCGCCTGCCCCGCAGGGATCGTAAACGTGTTCATCGACCCGCTCGCCGCATAATCCGGCGCAAAACTGTAATCCGTCGTCTTCACCGCCGACCCGCCCGCCGGTGCCACCGTCACCTCCATCGCCGCACTCGGATCCCCACTCCGCGTCAGCACAAACGACCCGTTCGCTCCTCCCTCCGCCGCATCCACCGCCGTCATCACCACCTCCGGAACACTCGTCGCCGTCCAGTTCAATCCCGTCAATCCAGCCGTCGGCACACTCGCAGGATTCGTAAACCCAGCCGTAAACGTATACCCAGTCAGCGTCGCACTCAGCGTCCTTGTTCCGCTCTGCAGATCCGCCAGCGCATAACCCCCATTGCTGTCCGTAAAACAATACTTGTCCGTATCACTCGTCACCCGCACCCCGGCCAGCGGCTGCCCCCCTATCGTAATCGTCCCCCGCGCCACCGCACGACCCGGATTCCCAATCGTGATCACCGTGTGCGCACGCACCGTCCCTCCCTTCAAATCAGACACCGTCAGCGACACCGTTCGCTGATCCGCCGTCGGAAACACCCGCGTCACACTCGCACTGTTCGGAGCCGCATACCCATCGCTGAAATCCCAGTGATACGCCAGCACATCGCCGTCAGGATCACTCGCACTCGCCGTGAACGTCGCACTCCCGTTCACCGCCACCTGCGTCGCCGTCGCATTCAGCGTCACCACCGGAGCACGATTCCCCGGAAACGGCCCGCGCATCACCGCCACATCCAATGCCTCCGGCACCGTCCCAGCCTTCCCCAGCACCGTGAAATGCAGGTCACTCTCAAAATCACTGAACGTCCTCCCGACCTGAATCCCCCCGTCACCCTTCCCGCCCGCACTCCCCGGCGTCGTGTCCACCAGATGCCCCGCATTGCTCCCCAGCCCGCTCATCATCATCAGCAGTTGATCCGGCCAGTTCCCCCCGATCGCCGGATGATACTCCAGATAAAACCGCCGCTGCGCATCCTTGTCCAGCCGCAGCGAATAACGCTTCCCTTCCTCGATCCTCGGCTGGTCATACGCATGAATCCGATACACGCCATTATACGCCGAACTCGTCCCCGGCCGGTGCACATACGGATCCTGCAACCACCCCAGCGACCGCTTGCTGTAACTGTTGTAATGCGCCCCGAACCCGCCACCGCCACCCATCACATCATAACTGTTCCCGTACTCCTGATTCTCCCCCACCCCGATCGCCGACCCGTCACTCGTCCTCCAGAAATTCGCATGATTCCGCCCTAGCGAATGCCCGCACTCGTGATTCAGCACATCCATCCCGTCCCACGAAACCCACACGCTGTCCCCGCCACCCCACGAAATCCCGCTCAGCCGAGGCCCCTCGTTAACACGCACAATCGTGCAGTTGAACTGGCTGCTGTCATAACCCATCCGCCTCGCCATCGCCCGCGCATCACTGTGCACCAGCCCCAACCCATCCACCTCGCTGTCCTTCGCAATGTACCACGCCTTGCTGTGCGGCATCACAATCAGCGGGGTCACTACCGACGTCGTCGTCAGCTTCCCGTACGACGACTCCAGATAAAACCGCGACACATTCTGCATGTCGCTCCACGCCCGCGCTTCCGTGTTAGGAGCCCGCATCTGGTCAGGATACGTCACCCGGATGTACAGGCACCGGAAGTTCCCGATCGCCTCGGACGACGTCCCCGGATAATTGTCATAGAAATACCCCGCCCCGCCCGGCCCGCCACTCGCCCACCGCTGCGCTTCCTCAAACACAGTCACGTGCGTCCCGTTGCACAAGCGGATCACCCGCCCCGCCACCTCCACCAACGGCACCTCCGGCTCCACCACTAGGGTCTCCTCGGTCGTCGTCGGCGTCACCGTCCCCGAAACCGGACACGTCTCGTCCACCGGCGTCCCCGCCTCAATCCGCTCCCCCGCCTCCATCTGCCGCACCGGGCTCTCCGCCACCGCCAGCTCCCGCCCGATCGCCACCCCTCGCATCGCCACGCCGCGACGGCTCACCGCTTCCTCCATCTGCCCGAACACATGCGCCCGGTAACTGTCCCCCTCCGGTGTCTCAAAATACCGCAGCGTCAATTCCGTCCCCGCAGGCACCACCGCTCCCTCCACAGGCCTCCCGAAGTACGCCTTGTAATCCCCGCGCCCACTCACCGGCTTCTCCAGCAATTCCCTCACTTCCTCCGGCAAATCCTGCCGCACCACCGCACGCACCGCCACCTCCAGCGCCAGCCGAGGATTTGTCTCAATCAACCGCTCCATCGCCGGCCGCCGCGCCGCCGCCAACCGCACGCCCTCACCCACCATCCCCGCCCGATCCTCATCACCCGCAGCCAAATACCGACCCTCCCACTCCCGGAACGCATGCAGCGCCCCGAAATCCACCTCGCCCCGCTCCACCTTCACCCGCACCCCGAAATCCCCAGCCGCTCCCTCCACCTTCGTCGCCACTTCCTCGCCTCGATCCTCACTTCCCGTCTCCCCAGCCACCACCACCGCCCCGCCATTACCAACCGCCGCCCGCTTCATCAGCGACACCATCGGTCCACGTCCACACAACCCGGTCAGCAGCAGCACGCCGGAAACAAAAAGCCATTTCTTCTTCATGGGGGAATCTGGGGGAGAAAATCAGCCTCTCCCATACCAGATCCCGCCCGATCTGTCCAATATCCTGAACACCCCTCACTCCAACCGCCGCACCCGGTAAAACCGACGCCCATCCACCGTCGTGTCCGTCGCCGTCGACACCTCACCCACCGCCGCAACATCCGGCACCAACGCCGTCCACGGCCCCACCCCATCAGTAAACTCCACCCGGTAACTCCTCCCCGGCAGGCTCGTGAAACTCACGGTGCTCACCGTCCCGTTCCTCCCGAAACCAGTCACCTCCAGCGGCC
>CANHUG010000332.1 GCA_947462995.1 Verrucomicrobiales bacterium
CCCTCCCGAACCTCCCGCCGCATCGCCACCCACTGCACCACACCCCCGGCTCCATACGACCCTCGATCAAAAACCACGCGCGACATCTTGTCCGCCGTCGTGCTCAATCCCAGCCCGGACATCGACAGATAACTCCCCGCCATCCCCTGCGCACTGCTCACCAGCACCCTGACAGTCTCCGCCGCTTCAATCCCCTCCGGCTTCGCCCGGAATACCCCGTCCGCTCCCGTCTGACCCGACGCCATGATCTTCCCGCCGTCACTCAGCAGCACCGCTGCGCCACTCACCGGCTTCTTGTCCGCTCCACTCGTCACAAACGCCAGCACTTCCCGCCGCGCCGTCTCCACCACCACATCAATGTCGCTCCTCACCACCAGCGTCGTCGCCTGCCAATCCTCCGCCTCCACCCGCACAATGCACGCCCCACTCTGCCCGGCCGCAAACTCCACCGGAATATCCTGCTGCAGCGACCGGTACCGCGCATAATCCTGCACCGCCACCTCCCACGTCTTCTCCGGCGCGATCAGATCAATGTCCAACAAATCAATCGCATCCATCCGGTGCCGGCTCCGGAAGAACGCCTCCACATCCAGCGGATAACGGCTCACCTTCACCTTCTCGATATTCCGCACACTGATCTTCACCGCCGGTGTCTCGCTCAACCGGAACACCCGCTCGCTCGCCACCGCCAGCGACTTGCTGCTCATCAGATCCACCCGCCGTTTCGCAGGATCCGCCCACTTGCCCCACGTCAATCGCTTGAACGCCGCCAGTCCATCCTCCAACCGCCCCAGCTCGTCACTCAGAATCAGCGCCGTGTTATACAATGCTAGCGACGCCTCCTCCGTCTCCGGATACTTGCCCGTCAGCCGCGTCCATTCCTCAATCGCCTTCTGAAACTCCGCAGCCGTCTCCGGATGCTTCTGCTCCTTCATCGCCTGCGCCGCAGCATAACGAAACTGCCCGTAAATGAACAGAATCTGCCGCGCCCGCGCCTCCAGCGGATACCTCACCAGAAACGCATCGAACAACTCCCGCGCCCGCTTCTCATCACCCGACGCCACCGCCTCCAATCCGCTCTGAAACTCCGCATCCACAATCCCGCTCTGCGCCCGCGGCCATTCCGCCCCGTTAGGATATGCCGCAATGTACCCCTGCCACTGCGCAATCGCCTCCGCATACCGCCGTTTCTCAAAATGCCGCTGCCCCACCCGGAACGCTCCCGCCTGCTGCCGCCTCAGCAGATCCTCAGCCGGCGTCACTCCAGTCACGCGATCCGGCACACGACTCGCCGCCGCCGCTCCGTCAAATTGATACACCTTCGCCCCGATGAAATCCCCCCACGCCGCCACCGCTTCCACATCCCTATCCAATCGGTCCAGCGTCCGCGCCACCGCCTCCGCCGCCAGCGGTGCCGATCCATGCCCCGGAAAATCCTTCAGAAACCCACGCAGCGCCGCCAGATACTCATCCGGCACATACGTCACCACCTCCGCACGACGCGGAAACGGCACCATCGTCACAAACTGCTGATGCGGACTCCCTAGCGGCCCAGCCTCACCCTGATCCCCCTGCACCGACTGCCCCCGTTGCTGCATCGGCCGCACCTGCGCCACCGTCTCCTCGGAATACGTCCGCACCTTCAGCCAGCGCGCATCACCAGCCATCGCCTTGTCAGGATCACCCTCCGGCAATCCCGCCAGCAACGCCAGCAGATCATCCGCCACCGCCCGCGCCTCCACCACCCGATGCTGCGCCACCAGACTCCCCGCCAGCCGCAATCTCGCCTCCGCCCGCGCCTTCCCCGTCACCTTCGCCTCCACATTCTGCTTCCCCGCCGCCAACGGCAGGGTCCAACCCGGATCACTGAACAACAGCCACGCATTGAACGTCCCCTCAGCCGCCGCTTCATCCCCCGCCACCGCATGCAGTCGCGCCTTCCTCAATAACACCTCCGATCGCAACTCCGCCGTCACCGGCAGATCCAGCACTTTATCATACAACACCGCCGCCTTCTTCCAATCCGGCTTCGGCGGCGTCAACTCACCCGCCGCCACAGGATTGATCGCCTCCCCCGCAAACTCCAACAAGCTCTGCACCAACCCATCCCGCCGCGCCGGATCAAATGCCTCCGCCGCCGCCGCCGCATAAATCGCCTCCGCCTCCTTGTGCCGCTTCGCCTTCGTATGCGCCGCCGCCGTCAGAAACCGCGCCTTCATCCCCCACGCCGAATCCCCTGGCACCTGCCCGGCCGCCGCCACCGCCTCATCCGACTTCCCCGCCAGATGCAGGCTCAACGCCCTCAAATAAGCCACCTCCCCAGGCCCCCTCGCCTCCAGCGGCACACCCGCCAGCGCCGCCGCCGCCTCCGGATACTTCCGCGACTGCAGCAGCGCGACCGCATCATCCACCGGCCCGGCAGACAGGGAGCCGGCCAACGCCAGCATCGACAGAATCAGGTTTCGTTTCATCGGCGGGGGGAAATGAGGGGGGGAGAAAATCCGGACAGCTCGTCTGACACGACAGCTGCCGCGCCTGTCAGACAACTTCCCGCTCGTTTCGTTGACCCGCTTCCCCGGAATTTCTCCGCCACTCGCAAATCTCCTGTCGGATCCCCGCCCACAGCGGCGCTTTACCTCGAAATGCCAGACGACGACGTCTCCTCCCTGCTCCAGCGCTACGCGGAATGCGGCTGCGACGCCTCGTTCGCCACGCTCGTCTCCCGCTACCGCCACCTCGTCCACGGCGCAGCCCTCCAGCGTCTCAACGGCAACGCCGCCATGGCCGACGATGTCGTTCAACGGGTCTTCATCCAACTCGCAGCCCGCGCTCACTCCATCGACGCCTCACAAGGCCTCGGCGGCTGGCTCTACCACTGCGCCATCCACTCCGCCGCCGACCTCCAACGCAGCGAATCCCGCCGCCGCGCCCGCGAACTCATCGCCGCCGCCCACGAATCCCTCAAACGCACCAACTTCCTCGAAGCCATCACCAACGGCGAAGTCAATGCCCTTGGCCTAAAACTCGAACTCGCCCCCGATACCAAAGACGCCGTCTTCAACGCCCTCTCCGCCATCAACCGCGAGGACCGCTTCGCCGACCATTCCTCCCTCCAGAATCTCTCCGACCTCGAAGCCTTCGCCGATCACGACATCGCCCGCCGCCGCGACGCCTTCGCCTCCATCCTCGGCCCCGATCAACTCCAGTCATGGGAATCCGAAGCCGCTGCGTGGCGTCAGGCTACCCTCGAACGCTTCGGCTACCGCACTTCAGAAACCGCCGCCACCACCTCACGCCCCGACGGTTCATCCTGACACCTCGCTCGCCTCAACTCACGCGCAAACCTCACGCGAACATCCCCATCACCACCTTCCCCTTGTTCCCCACCGTAAACGGTCGCCCGCCCGCCGCCGTCACCGGCTCGTCCACCGGACAACCCAGCGCATGCGCAATCGTCGCATGCATGTCCCCAACCGTCACCGCCCCGCTCTCCGGTGCCGCCCCGCGCTTGTCCGACGCTCCATGCACGTACCCCCGCTTCATCCCCGCTCCAGCCAGCACCCACGAAAACACCCCCGGATGGTGACCCCGCCCGCTCCCGTCAAACTCCGGCTTCCGCCCGAACTCCGTCGCCACCACCACCAGCGTCGTCGCCAGCAACCCCCGCCGCTCCAGATCACTAACCAACGCCGCAAACGCCCTGTCAAACTGCGCCCCCTCATCCTCCATCCCGCCTTCCAGATCCCGGTGCATGTCCCAACCGCCGCTCTCCACTTCCACAAACCGAACCCCATGCTCGACCAGTCGCCGCGCCAGCAGGCATCCCTGCGCAAACCGACCCGCTCCATACGCCTCCCGCTCCGCCGCCGCCTCCTTCGCCAGATCAAACGCCGCCAGATCACTCCCCTTCATCAACTGCAGGGTGCTCTCGTAAAACTCCGTGTACGCCTTCACATTCCCATCCCGCACTTTCCCCTCAAACTCCCGGTCCATCGCCCGCAGCAACCCCAGTCGACCCTCCTGACGATCACCCGTCGCCCCCGGCACCGCATTCCTCAATCCCTCCGCAGGATCCAGCACCGGCAACGGTGCCATCGTCGCCGGGAAAAATCCGTTCCCGCTCCCCGAATTCCGGTTCACACACACCGTCGACGGCAGGCTCCCATGGCTCGCTCCCAGATAATGATGCGCCCACGACCCTAGCATCGGGTGCACCACCGTCCCGCGCTTCTCATACCCCGTCCGCATCAGATACCTCGCCTGTTCATGCACGCCCACCTTCGCCGTCATCGACCGCACCACACACAAATGCCGCGCCACCTTCGCCGTCTCCGGCAGATACTCCGAAACCTGATACCCCGCACTCGTCCCCATCGCCTTCCGCGGCCCCTGCGACGGGCCTTCCTTCGGATCAAACGTGTCCAGATGACTCATCCCGCCTGACAAGGTCAGCATGATCACCGACTTCGCACTCCCGAACCCCGGCAGCTTCGCCCCTTCCGCACTCCGGCCCGGCAATCCCGGCAGCACCGTCAGCCCGAACGCACACTTCGCCAGCCGCTCCGCAAACACTCTTCGGCTCATCTCCGGCATCTGATTCCACAGCGA
>CANHUG010000333.1 GCA_947462995.1 Verrucomicrobiales bacterium
GCCGATGATGGCTCCGGCGAAGAGAGCGGTGAGGGCGAGGACGATTTCCAGATAGGGCGACGGGAGGACGCCGCGCAGGCTGGTGGTCATCCATGGGAGATCTGGGAGACGCGGAGGGGTGAGCACGGGAGGATGATGGGTTGGAAAGGGAAGGGCACAAGCTGCGAGGTGAGATTCGGGTGGCAGATGGCGAGATGGTGGGGCGCGGAGGGCTTCGTTCGGTCTGTTCGGCGGACTCAACTTTCGGATCCGGGGTGAGAAGTGCGATGCGGTGCTGCGGCCTATGTGACGGCTTCTCCAGACAGTTGAGGCTGTTGTGGGCGTGCAATGTTTCCTTGCGGGCATGGACAGGCTGGGGGCGGAGAAATAGAGGTGGGTGATGAGCGAATTTTCATGCTGTCCCGGTGAATCTGTCGGCGGGACGCTGTTCATTGCGGGACTGCCGCGGTCCGGAACGTCGTTGCTCTGCGCGCTGCTGAACAAGCACCCGGAAATTGCGCTCATGTTTGAGGCGGAAATCCATTCGATGCCCGCGCTGGCGTGGGCGGTCTGGGGGCGGCGTCGGATGCTGCGTCGGCTCGATTTCTGGAATGGGGTGCTGACGCGGCACCGCATTGGTGCGGAACAGGTTCCTGCTGAGGCAGACAGTGCGGACCGGCTGGCCCGCTGGTGTTACCGGACGGTGCGTGAACGAAAGGGTGCCCGTTGGGGTGGAGAAAAGACGCCTCATTCGGCCGAAGCGCTGGAGATTCTAGCGGAACGCTTTCCCGACGCCCGCTTCATCATTATCCATCGGGACCTTGCGGCCACGGTTTCCAGCGCCCGCATGGCTGGCAGGGTGGGGGCCCGGTTCTTTTCCTCCCGGGGAAGGATCGCGCGAAACTTCCGGATGGCTGGAGTCATGTATGCCTCGGCGGCGAAGCTGCGGGAACGGGGGCGGAACGTGCTGCATCTTGATTACGGAGATCTTGTGGATCATCCGGAACAGGAATGCCGCCGGGTGTGCGCGTTTCTGGATCTGCCATGGCATCCGGAGGTGGCGGTGCTTGAGGGGGCGGACTGTTCCGCGGTTCCGCCGGGACTGCACCACAGCGGGGTGCGCGGCTCCGCCATTCAAAGGCGGGCGACCGACGGGCAGATCCTGACGCCCGGGGACAGGGCGCTTTGTGAGCGGTGCGACGCTGTGCTGCGTCACGACCGGTGGCGCTCCGGTGCCGTCTCTGAAGAACCCGCGCCGCCCGACATTGCGTCGGCTGTTGCGTGGACCGGATGGAAAGGCCGCTGGCTTCTCTTCATGGATCGCGCCCGGACCTTCGTGCTTTTGCTGCTCCCGCTTCCGATCTGGCGGGGGATTCGCACGTGGCGAGGCCAGCTTCCGGAACCATCCCCGGAGGCGCAAGTTGAGCTGCCCCGGGAGAATGAACCGGCAGCTGAGACATCCGGCTTCGATCACGCTGCGGTTATGATTATGACAGGCAGCCTTCCGGACAATGCGCTGCTGCGGCTTGCGGGGGAATTGTCCCGTCTCGGCGTCTCCCGCACACTGCGGCTGCTGAACGGGTGCAGTGAACTGTTAGACAGTGAAACCGCTCTGCCGGTAGTGGATGCGAACTGCACTGCTCCGGAACACCTGCGTGAAATGGCCGCCACCATCCGGGGCACGGGCAGAAAGGTTGCGGTCGCTGCGTTTTTTAACGACGGGCGGTGTTCCCTGGGAGTGGTGGCCTGACATTCCGGTGTGCGGCGCTGAGGGGCGCCCGGTAGCGAGTCTGCGTGCTCTCTTGAAGCGAGCACGGAATCCAAGACTGTCCGTGCGGGGACGCATGCCCGTTGGGGTTGGGGTTTATGTTATGAAGAAACCCAGGGTAGGCCTGCGTGGCGCAGTCCAACCCTGGGCTGGGGGGACTCAATCCCGTTGGGATTGGAGGCGGAGACAAGTGCGGGGCGGGCTTTGGAGAGACCTGAGGGTCAGGTGGTTGCAGCGGTTTGGAAGCCGATGGTTGCGGCCTCTTCCGTGATCGAGACCTCTGAGTTTGTGCTAGTTTGGCCCGGCGGCGGCGGGTTGGGGCGCAACCCCGTTGGGATTGGGGGCGGCGGGAGGGTCGGGTTTTTGAGATGTCAGGAGGATGCTGTGGGACGCAATCCAGTTGGGGATGGGGGAGGGCGGAGTGGGGGTTTGGAATGCGGGAATGCAGCAAAATGGGACGAGGCGCAAGTTTCTGTTGGACAGGGATGGGGTGGGTGGATATGATAGCGTCATGATTGATCGAGATGACGAAACGAAGGGAGCGGGCAAGCCGGAAGGCTGGATGGAAGCGTGTGAGAACGCGCCGCTGACGCCGATGCGTGTGATTCTGAAGCGGCGGGGGTATGAGCCGGTGAGGCCGGGGGAAGTGGCAGGAGGGGAAGTGAGGGGGCGGGTTTGGGAGCTGGTGTATGCGCTGGCTGGGCACCGGTGTTTTCTGGATTACACGGATCACATGACGGACGAGGCGTTCTATGCCTATCTTTGCGAGTGGATTGACGAGGATGTGGAGGATGTGCCGCTGCGGTACGGGGTGAATCTGCATCAGGATTGTTCAGCGGAGCTGGATGAGGATCTTGAGGACGAGATGGATGACGAGAATTGGGATCCGTTCGCGGCGGAATTGGGGAGGTCGGGGGACGAGGCGGCGGACCGGGATCGGTTCATGCCGCAACCGGCGTGGCCTGCGCCTGCGGCTGGGGAGGGGGACGAGGATAGTGAGGATGAGGGGATGGGTGCTGGGGCTGAGGAGGTGGAGCGAGGGTTGCCGGCGATGGAGATTCCGCGGCCGGGGAGTGCTGGGGAGCGGGGATGCGGGGCGGTGTTGTGGGAGTTGCTGCATCATCTGGCGATTCGGGGGTGGTTTGTGACGGGGACGAATCATTTGCGGGATGAGGAGTTGTACGGGGTTTTGTGGCGGGAGGTGCTAGGGGGTGAAGGGAAGTTGCCGAGGACGCGGCATGGGAAGCGGTATCGATTGGTGCGGTTGGGTGGGGAGGGGCATGGGGAGGTGGTGGTGCGGCGGGATTGGCGGCTGCCGCGACCGCCGTATTGAAGGGGGCCGTGGGTGCGGGGTGGAAGAGGATTGACGTGGAGGGCCTCGGTGGGGAGGATTGGAGTCATGATGAGGAAACTGCTATTGCTCGCGGCCATTGGGATGATGGCGCATGGTGGTGAGGCGCCGACTGGCCCGACTGGGCAGACGAGGGAGGCGTTGATGGCGGTGATTGAGCCGGGCGAGCGCGGGGAGGCGTGGCTGGAGATTCCCTGGGAGACGGATTTGACGGTGGCGCGGCGGAAGGCTGCGGCGGCTGGGAAGCCGGTGTTTTTGTGGGAGATGGACGGGCATCCGCTGGGGTGTACGTGAAACAATGGTGTGGCGGACCGTGAGTTCGTCTTTTCCGATCCGGCGGTGCAGCGACTGATCCGGGAGAAGTTCATCCCGTTGGCGATGGATGACTGGTATTTGCGCCGTCAGAACGATGCGCAGGGGAAGTTTTTCATGGAGATGACGCGGGAGAGCCCGCGCGGGAATGTCGGGGAGGGGACCCGGCAGGGACGGTATGTGTTTACGGCGGGCGGGAAGTTTCTGGGGTTCAACAACAACCGGAGTCCGGAGCGATTGCTGGTGATGCTGCGGGAGACGTTGGGGCGCTGGGAGAAGTTGCCGGCGGCGGATCGTGCGGTTCCTAGAGATTTAGGGGATGTGGTGCGGGAGGCGCGGTATGAGCGGCGGGTGCCGGCGGGTGGTGCGGTGGTGAAGGTTTACACGCGAGTGCTGGAGCGCGGGGCGGGCGGGGCGTTGGGTGCGGTGAGTGAGCCTGAGCGGAAGGAAGATGATTTTCGGCATCGGGGATTGGAGGCGGCGGTGGATCATTTGTGGCTGACGGCGGAGGACTTGAAGGCGCTGGTGCCGGAGGCGGATGCGCCGGTGGGGGTGGCGATGGCGGTGCCGCGGGCGATCGGGCAGCGGGTGGCGAGGTATCATCTGGTGGACGGGACGAGGGGGGAGCCGCCGCATTGGAAACGGGAGGAAGTGAAGTTGGCGGAGTTTTCGGTGATTCCGGAGGGGAAGGGTCGGGCGAAGCTGAAGGGTCGGGTGCGGATGGAGACGGCGGATGGGAAGCGAGGGTTTGAGGGGGAGCTGGATGGGGAGATGGGGTATGGGGGCGGGCGGTTGGAGCGGTTTGAGGCGGTGGTGATCGGGGAGCATTGGGGAGAGAGTGCGTTGACGGCGGGGGCGCGGCCGGGGAGATCGCCATTGGGTTTTGCGTTCCGGCTGAGTGAGGGGAAGCGACCGGCGGATGTGATTCCGCCGCAGGCGGCGCGGTGGCTGGATGGTTATTATGAGCCTGACCGGAACTGAGTGCAGCCCGCCTTACAGATGGTATCTTCTGATTTTGTGGGAAGGAAGGAGGATTGAGCCGCACTGCGGAGGGGGCAGGGGACGGGTCTTTTTCCCGATTCCTGTGTTGCTCGTCGGTTGCGAATGCTGATTCGCGCCCTCCTCGCGCCGTGGACTCGGAAAAATCCCTCGCCCATAAGACACCATCTGTAAGACGGAC
>CANHUG010000334.1 GCA_947462995.1 Verrucomicrobiales bacterium
ATGCAAACTGTACGCATCGGACTCGTCGGACTCGGCAACATGGGACGCGCTCACCGCGCCAGCATCCGCGCCGGCAAAATCGAAGGCCTCTCCCTCACCGCCATCTGCGACCGCAAGGAATCCCTTCCCGATCCAGTCCCCGGCGAAGCCCAGTTCACGGACTTCGACACCATGCTCCAGTCCGGCACCATCGACGCCGTCCTCATCGCCACCCCTCACTACTTCCACACCTCCATGGGCATCGCCGCGCTCAACGCCGGCCTCCATGTCATGGTCGAAAAACCCCTCTCCGTCCACAAAGCCGACTGCGAACGTCTCATCGCCGCCCACCAAGGCCCCCAGCAGATCTTCGGTGCCATGTTCCAGCTCCGCACCGACCCCATCTATCAGCAAATTAAGAGTCTCATCACCGACGGCGAACTCGGCACCATCCGCCGCGTCCTCTGGGACTGCACCGACTGGTTCCGCACCGAAACCTACTACGCCTCCGGCGGCTGGCGCGCCACATGGAAAGGCGAAGGCGGCGGCGTCCTCCTCAACCAGTGCCCTCACAACCTCGACCTCTATCAGTGGCTCTTCGGCATGCCCGATCAGGTCACCGGCTTCTGCCAGTTCGGCCGCTACCACGACATCGAAGTCGAAGACGATGTCACCGCCCACTTCCGCTACTCTAACGGCACCCACGCCACCTTCATCACCAGCACCGGCGAAGCCCCCGGCCGCAATCTCCTTCAGATCTCCGGCGAACGCGGCATCCTCTCCCTCGAAGGCCGCTCCCTCCGCTTCTCCCGCAACCGTACCCCCATGTCCGAATTCAGCGCCGCCTCCTCCGCAGGCTTCGCCAAACCCGAATCATGGTCCGTCGACCTCCCCGTCCCCACTGGCAGCGCCAGCCACAACGAGGTCCTCCAGAACTTCACTAACGCCATCCTCCACGGCTCCCCCCTCATCGCCCCAGCCGCCGAAGGCATCCGCTCCATCGAACTCGCCAACGCCATCCTCCTCTCCTCGTGGAAAAACCAGTCCATCTCCCTCCCCATGGACAGCGCTGAATACGAACAGCAACTCCTCCACCGCATCAACTCCTCCACCCACATCAAAAAAACCCCTCCCCCACGCTCCATCTCCCAGGACGACTTCGCCAAATCCTTCAAGTAACCCCTCACTCCCTCACCACCCGCACCCTCACACGCCGCCACCCAAACGCCCCCCTCACCCGAAGGCCTGTCTCATCTTCGCACCATTCACCTCCGACCCGTGTCCCAACGGGACACCGTATACCAGCCCAGAGCAACGCTCTGGGTACACCGCACCACGAAACCCGGCGTTCTGTAGGAACGCCGCATAGCCTCGCATATCTAATGGAATTATCTTAGCGCCATTCCGAGCAGCCCCCCGGTCGAAGTCGTAAAGGCGCGGGAGATTGACATTCGAAACCCATCCGTTATGGATTTCCCATGATCGGAACGACTATTGCGCTGAGGAACGTACCCCCGGCGCTTCACCGTTCGCTCAAGGAGCACGCGAAGCGGAACAATCGTTCGCTCAACCAGGAGACATTTCATGCTCTCGAAGCATCCCTCGCCGGCTCCCGAGAGCATCGCTCCACCCTCCGCCAACCGCCGCCAGCCCGCAGCGTAGGCAAAATCCTCGTTTCCCGGGAACATCTCGATTCTCGTGCAGATGATCTGATGGGCCGAGACGCATGATCGGGCTCGATACGAATATTCTGGTCTCTTACGTCATTCCGGAGCACCCGGCCCACAGCAAGGTCCGCTAACGGATCATCATTTTCCCCGGATTCAGGGTTCCAAAAAGGTCCCCGCCATATCCGCCCGATCCGCCCGATCCGCCCGATCCGCCCGATCCGCCCGATCCGTCCTATCCGCCCGATCCGTCCTATCCGCCCGATCCGTCCTATTCGCCCTATCCGCCCTATCCGTCCTATCTGTCAGCCCCCCCCACTCACTCCCGCACCACCCGCTGCCGGTACCACCGCCGCCCTCCCCCCGCTTCCCCCACCCGAAACCGCCGCCGCTCGCTCCCGTCCGGCCACACCTCCAGCACCGTCTCGCTCCCCGCCACCGGCGCCCACCTCACAAGGTCATCGCTCGCCTCCACCTGAAACCGCAGCGCGCCGTCCCGAACCCGCATCACCCGCTCAATCCCGCGCCCGTCCGCCGTCACCTCCACGACCGGCCCGGCCTTGCCGTCATGGGGCGCACTCCCTAACGCATACTCCAGCAGATTCACCGCCCCGTCCCCATCCGGATCAGCCGCCATCGCCGCACGCATCCCGCTCAACCCCGCCGCCGCCGCCCACCCCAGCCACGGGTCCGTCAGCACCGGTGCCACCCCAAACCCAGCCAGCCCGACACCGCTGTCCGCAAACCGCACCCCCGGCACCCGCCAACCGCCACTCCCCGTCGCCACCACACCCCGCAACGCAAGACTCCGATCCACCGTCCGCTCCACCCCCGGCCCGCTCCACCCGCTCCCGGGATCATGCCCGATCTCCCCGAAAACGTCGCTCCTCACCCCATCAAGCATCACCTCCAAAGCGTCGTTCCCGTCAAATCCCATCCGATCAATCAACAACACCGCAGCTCCCGCCGCATTACTGATCACCGTCCCGTCCGCCACCCCCGCAAACCCCTGCGCCGGAAGCACCCCGATCCCCACCAGCCACGCCCCCGCCGCCTCGTCCCCCACCACCAGCACACCCCCAGCCGGCCACTGCCCCGCACCAGCCCGCGCCTCCACCACACCGCCACCTCCCCCATCCGCATATCGCCGCACCTCCACCGGCCGCCTCCCCAGATCAATCGCCGCCCCTGACAAATTCATCAGCTCCAGCGCCCGACCCGCACTTCCCGTCGCAGGCTCCGCATACTGCGTAATCAGCACCTGACCCGACGCCTCCCGGTTCCTCACCATCACCCGCGCCAATCCCCGCCGCCACCCGGGCGCACTCGCCTCCACCATCACCGCTCGGTGCGCCTCCAATCCACCCAGCCACGGCACCACCGTCACCACCCGCACACTCGTCTGCCCCGCCGGAATCACCACCGGTTCCGGCACCACCACGCGTCCGTCCCGCCACGAACTCACCGTCACCGCCACCGGTTCCGCCCACACCCGCCCCAGCCCCACCTCAAACCCTATCACTTCCCCTTCATTCACCCATTCCCGCTCCGCCCGCAGCTCAATCCCCGGCAACCCCGTCATCGGCACATCCGCAAACACCGCAAAGTGATCCGACGCCTGCCCGCTCAACCCCGACACCGCCAACCCCTCCCGCTTCGGCAACCCGTCCGCCACCGCCTCCACCTCGCTGTTGTACACTTCCCCCTCCCCACCCCCGCGCGACACCACCGGCCCGCTCACAAACAGATAGTCCAGCTTCGACCCCAACCCCGGCCACGTCACCTCACTCACCCCGTCAGCCTGCCGCAACCCTAGCGCCTTCATTCCCGCCATCTCCATCCCGCTATGCGGAAACACCCGGTAACGCAGCGTCATCCCAGCCGCCAGATCACTCCCGCCCAGAAACGTCGACGGCAACGCCGACCCATCCGGAAACAACGTCCCCGGCACCTGCACCGCCGCCGCATCCGTCCGGAAAGACTCAGGCTGCTCCAGCCAGTCCGTCTCATTGAAATCCCCGCCCACCACCACATTCCGCACCGCCGGATCAATCCCCGCCGCCACCAGTCCTTCCCGCAAACGCATCACTTCCAAGGCCCGCCGGAAAAAATCCGCATCGCTCCGCTCCGCCTTCAAATGCACACTCACAAACACAGGATCGTCCGCCGCTCCCAGCCACGGCACATCCACCTCCGCCAGCATCGGAAACCGCGTGATCTCCCGCCGCCCCGCCAGCCCGCGACCCACCTGCACCCGCCGCTTCAGCGGCCACCGCGACGCCACCACCACCGCCGCATCCTGACTCCCTGACAAATCCCCGCGCACCAGCGGCACCCCCGCAAACGCATCCCCCTTCAACGCCATCGTCTCCGGCGTCCCCGGAAATCCCGCCGCCTTCAGAAACGCCACCAGATCCCCGAACTCCCCAGCACTAGCCACTTCCTGAAACAGAATCACATCCGGACTGATCCGCTCCGTCACCTCCCGCGCCGCCTCAAACCCAGCACTCCCCGGCCCGCCCGTCCCCAACAGCACGTTGAACGACATCACCCGCACCGACCCCTCAGGCGCTCCCCGCGGCCGGTCCGCATCAATCACCCCCAGCACCGCCCCCGCCGGAGGCCTCGATCCTAGCGAATCACTCGCCACCACACTCACCAGCTCATATCCCTCCACCAATCCATCCACCGGCACACGCACCGGCACCGTCAGCACCCCGGACGCAGGCACCGTCACCCGCCCCGGCAACACCAATCCTCCCCGCGGCGTCACCGCCAAATCCATCTCCAACGCCACACCCGGCGCAGGCGTCAGCACCAGCGTCAGCATCACCTCCGCTCCCTCCCGCACCTGCGACGGCACCAACCCCGCCGCCGTCGTCGGCCCCGTCACCGCCGTCAGGGTCTGCCCCGCATTCAGCCGCCCCCGACTCGCCGTC
>CANHUG010000335.1 GCA_947462995.1 Verrucomicrobiales bacterium
GACGACGAGTGCCTCGCGGAACACTCCGAACGCATTGAGCACCTCGTCGCCGCCGGTGTCGATCTGCTCCTCATCGAAACCATGAACTCCATCCGCGAAGCCATGATCGCGGCCAGAATCGCCATCAGCACCGGCCTGCCCACATGGGTCAGCTTCGTCTGCGACGAACACGGCCGCATCCTCTCCGGCGAATCCCTCGCCCATGCCGCCGAACTCCTCTTGCCCCTCGGCACCAAAGCTCTCGGCATCAACTGCATGCCCGCCAACTCCCTCGCCAAACCCCTCACCGAACTGCGCGCCGTCTGCGGCCCCGATGTTCCACTGATCGCCTATGGCAACATCGGCCATGCCGACGACGCTCAAGGCTGGATCAACACCGACGCCACCAACCCCGAGAGCTACCTCCAGCAAGCCCGCACATGGCCCGCGCAAATCATCGGCGGCTGTTGCGGCTCCACACCAGACCACATCCGCAAACTCGCCCAATCATGGAAAACCAATCCACCATGACCTCGACCACCCTCTGCTAGCAAGCCTCACCCCCTCGCCAGAACCTCCAAACCCAAACCCCCGCGACCCCACCACCCCTCGCGCCTTCACGCGCCCCCCGCTTTCACCCTTCACCCTTCACCCTTTCTCACTTCTCACTTCTCACTTCTCACTTCCCTTCCTCACAACCACGGAGCCAGCGCCTCCAGCGCCGCCCCACTCGCATCAATCGAATACTTCGCCGCCGCCCGCAGCCGCACCCGCCCCCTCCCACTCCGGATGCTCAGCACCAGCGCCCGCCCGCCCGGATGCCGCACCGCAATCCCCCGGATCTGCTCCAGTTCCTCAGGCCCGTCCCGCTCGCTGTCCAGTTGCAACTCGATCGCATCCGCAGGAACCCCACCACCCGCCACCACCACCGGCTTCCCTGCACCACTCCCGTTCCTGACTGGCGTCCCTCCCCCGGCTCCCCCTGCCACAGCCGCCCCCGGCTCCAGCCCCTTAAGACTCTGCGCCACCAGCTGCAACGACTCCGTCCGGCTGTCCTGCTCCACCTTCGCCGTCACCTCCACCACACTCCCCTTTGTCAGGGTCTTCCCGAACTTCTCAAACTCCTCGCCCCACACCATCATCTCCCGCGTCCCCGTGAAATCCTCCACCCGCAGAATCGCAAACTGCTTCCCGCTCTTCGTGTACTTCACCGTCACATCCGCCACAAACACCCCGAACTTCGCCTTCTTCCGCTCCTTCTCCGTCAATTCCTCCAGCTCCCCGATCTTCCGGTAACCACCGCGCTCCAGCGTCCCACGGAACCTATCCAGCGGGTGCCCGCTGATGTAGAAACCTAGCAACTCCTTCTCGTCCGCCAGCATCCTCTCCTGCGGCCACACCTCCACCTCCAGCCCGTCCGCCTGCGGCGGCGGCGACGACACCTCGTCCAGCGCATCCCCGAACAGCGAAATCTGCCCGCTCGCCCGATCCTTCTGCGCCGACGCCCCCGCCGCCAGCACTCCCTCCAGCCGCGCAAACAACAACGCCCGGTGCTCGCCCGCCCAGTCAAACGCCCCCGCCCTCACAAGGCTCTCCATCAGCTTCCGGTTCACCACCCGGCTCTCCACCCGCCGCGAAAAATCATCAATGCTCCGGAACTCCCCGCCACTCTCCCGCTCCTTCAACATCAGCTCCACCGCCCCTTCACCCACCCCCTTCACCGCCGCCAGCCCGTACCGGATCCCCTCAACCCCGTCCGCCACCCGCTCCGGCTGAAATCCTAACCCGCTCCGGTTCACATCCGGCGGCAGAATCCGGATCCCCATCGCCGCACACTCGCCTACAAACACCGCAATCTTGTCAGTGTTGCTGATTTCATTGCTCAACACCCCGCACATGAATTCCACAGGGTAATTCGCCTTCAAATACGCCGTCTGATATGTCACCAGCCCGTACGCCGCAGAGTGCGACTTGTTGAACCCGTAACCCGCAAACTTCTCCAGCAAGTCAAAGATCTCATTCGCCCGCTTCTCCGGAATCCCGTTCGTCTGCGCACACCCCTCCACAAAAATCTTCCGCTGCTGCGCCATCTTCTCCGGATCCTTCTTCCCCATCGCCCGTCGCAGCAAGTCCGCCGCTCCCAGACTGTACCCGCCTAGCAAATTTGCCGCCTTCTGCACCTGCTCCTGATAGATCAGAATCCCGTACGTCTCCTTGCTCACCTCCTCCATCAGCGGGTGCAGATACTCCACCTTCGCCTTCCCCTTCTTCCGGTCAATGAAGTCAGGAATCAGATCCATCGGACCAGGCCGGTACAGCGCCAGCAACGCGATGATGTGCTCGATCGTCTCCACCCCGAAATTCCGGCACAGATTCGCCATCCCTCCGGATTCAAGCTGGAACACCGCCACCGTCGCCCCCCTGCTCAGCAATTCGAAAGTCTTCCCGTCATCCAGCGGAACATCCTCGATCCGGAACCCCGGCGTGTGCCGGTGAATCAGCTTCACCGCATCATTGATCACCGTCAGGGTCTTCAACCCCAGAAAGTCCATCTTCAGCATCCCTAACTCCGTCAGCGGAGCCATCGCAAACTGCGTCACAATATCCCCTTCATTCCCCCGCGTCAGCGGCACATACTCCGTCAGATCACAAGACCCGATCACCACCCCCGCCGCGTGCACCCCCGTCCCCCGCGTCAATCCCTCCAGCTTCGCCGCCGATTCATACAGGTTCGCCACCGCATGGTCCGACTCAATCGCCGCCTTCAACTCCGCACTCTTCTTCTTCGCCTCCGCCAGCGTGATATTCAATTCCTGCGGAATCATCTTCGCCACCCGGTCCACATCCCCATACCCCATCCCCATCACCCGCCCCACATCCCGGATCACACTCTTCGCTCCCAGCGTTCCGAAGGTGATGATCTGACTCACACACCGCTCGCCGTACTTCTGCCTCACATAATCAATCACCTCCGGCCGCCGGGTCTGACAGAAGTCCACGTCGATATCCGGAGGACTCACCCGCTCAGGATTCAGGAACCGCTCGAAAATCAGCCCGAACCTCAACGGATCGCAATCCGTGATCCCTAGCGCATACGCCACCAGCGAACCCGCCGCCGACCCCCGGCCCGGCCCCACCGGAATCCCATGGTCCTTCGCCCACTTGATGAAGTCCCACACAATCAGAAAGTAACTCAGGAACCCCATCTTCTCCATCACGTCCATCTCGTAATTCAACCGCTCCTGCAGCACCGCACCGTCCGCCGCCGCCCCATACCGCCTCCCTAACCCCTCCCGGCACATCCGCCGGAAATACTCGCCGCGCGGCGTTCCGTCAGGGCTCTCGAACTGCGGGTACTTCTCGCTGCTCGACGAATCCAGCTTGATCTTCAGATCCACCTTCTCCGCAATCTCCAGGGTGCTCCACAACGCCTGCGGCACATGCCGGAACAGCTTGATCATCTCCTTCGGCGTCTTGAAATACACCTCCTCGCTGTAGCGCATCCGCTTCTCATCCAGCACCATCTTCCCCGTCCCGATGCAGATCAGCACGTCATGCGCCTGATGGTCGTCCCTATTCAGATAGTGCACATCATTCGCCGCCACCGGCTTGATCCCGAACTCATCCGCCCACTCCAGCAGCTGCCCCGTGCACTTACGCTGCAGCTCCGCCACCTCTCCGCTCACATGATCGTGAATCTCCAGATAGTAATCCTCACCCCAGCGCTCCCGGAACTTCCCCACCAGATGCTTCGCATGCGCCACCTGCCCCCCGCGGATGCTCTCGTTCACCTCCCCGTTCAGACACCCTGACAACACAATCAATCCGTCCCCGTGCTCGAACAACGACTCATGATCCGTCCGCGGCTTGTAATATTGTCCCTCAAGGTGCGCCTCGCTCACAATCTTCGTCAGATTCCGGAACCCCACCTCGTTCTTCGCCAGCACCGTCAGGTGATAGTTGTTCTTCTTACCGCTCACCTCCGCCCGGTGCGTCTTCGCCACGCCCTCCCCGCACACATACAACTCGCACCCGATGATCGGCTTCACCCCCGCCTTCTTCGCCGCCTGATAAAAATCAATCGCCCCGAACAGATTCCCGTGATCCGTCATCGCCACCGCAGGCATCCCCAGCTTCGCCGCCTTCTTCACCACGTCGTCAATCCGGCACGCCCCGTCCAGCGTCGAATACTCGGTGTGCAGGTGCAAATGGACAAACTGATCGGGAAGCGCAAGGGCCATCCCCTCAGCTAATCCGCCCGCCGCGGAAGGCAAGTGCGTCACCCCGATTCCTCCGCCCCATCCCCCTCAACCCTCCTCATTTACCTCCCCTTCCCCCTTCACCGCCCCCTCATTCCCGACCCCACGCCTCGTTGTACCGGTGCGCCTTCCCCAGAGCGTCCCGCAGCGGATCCGCCCCAGCCCGGCAGTACCCCGCATGCAGATGCCGCCGCCACCCTTCCGCCCACCGGAATTTCCCCGACTCCTTCCCCATCGTCTCGCAGAACCCCTGCATGATCTTCAGATACGAATCCATCCCCTGCGTCTCATCCAGCCACTGCTTCTGGCTCTGATGCGCCGCCAGCGCC
>CANHUG010000336.1 GCA_947462995.1 Verrucomicrobiales bacterium
CAGCAGGACAACGGGAGCGGGAATTTCGGGTTTCGTGAGGGGGATTGGAAGCTGGTGCGGTTGAAGCAGCGCGGGAAGAGTCAGGCGAAGGTGAGCCGGGAGGAGGGAGTGATGCCGGGAGGGTTGCATGCGTTGTACCGCCTTGGGGAGGATCCGGGAGAGCGGCGTGATGTGTCGGGCGAGCATCCGGAGGTGGTGAAGCGGATGGCGGGGCGGCTGGATGGGTTGATTCGGGCGGGGCGGAGCCGGGCGAAGCCGTGAGGAGGTGGAAACTCTGAAATTAACGATTGGCAAAGTGAGTGGGTGTGTGCAGTTTTCGTGCGGGTGCCATGAAATGAGAGGGTACCGCGACGAGCTGCATGACGACACGATTTCTTCACTCTGCGGATTGGCAGCTGGGCAAGCCGTTTGCGACGGTTGGGGATGAAGTGAAGCGGCACCGGTTGCAGGTGGAGCGGGTGCAGGTGATTCGGAGGATGGCAGCGGTGGTGGCGGAGCGGGCGCTGGATTTTGTGGTGGTGGCCGGGGATTTGTTTGATTCGCCGCATGTGACGAAGGCGACGGTGTCGGCGGCGTGCGAGGCGATGGGGTTGATGCGGGTGCCGGTGCTGGTGATTCCGGGGAATCATGATCACGGGGGGCCTGGGAGCATCTGGGAGCAGGCGTTTTTTCTGCGGGAGCGGGAGCAACTGGCTCCGAATCTGCGGGTGCTGCTGAGGGGAGAGCCGGTGGTGTTGGAGAAGGCGGTGGTGTTTCCGGCGCCGTTGCTGCGGCGGCATGAGGCGGGGAATCCGGTGGCGTGGGTGCGTGAGGCGGTGGACGATGCGGCGGTGCCGGGGGATTTGCCGCGGATTGTGGTGGCGCACGGGACGGTGCAGGGATTTGGGGGGATGGAGGACGATGAGGAGGGCGGTGTGGGGGTGGCGAACTGGATTGATCTGGCGAGTTTGCCGGAGGGAGCGCTGGATTATGTGGCGCTGGGTGACTGGCACGGGACGAAGCAGGTGGGGCCGGTGGCTTGGTACAGCGGGACGCCGGAGATTGACCGTTTTCCGAAGGGTGAGAGCAATGATCCCGGGAATGTGCTAGTGGTGGAGGCGGGGCGCGGGAGGGTGCCGGTGGTGGAGAAGGTGGCGACGGGTCGATTTGTGTGGAAGCGGGAGGCGTTCCGGTTTTCGGATGATGCGAGCGTTGAGTTGTTCGGGGCGCGGCTGGATGAATGGATCGGGGAGCGTCGGGACGAGCATTTGCTGCGACTGGTGCTGGAGGGATCGCTGGGGATTGATGCGGCGGGGCGATTGGGGAAGATGCTGGAGTCGTGGGAGGCGAGACTGGCGCGGTTGAAGCTGGAGGACCGGGTGATGATTGCGCCGTCGGCGGAGGAGATTGCGCAGCTGACGCAGCGGGTGGAGGACCCTCTCATCGCGGCGGTGGCGGCGGCGCTGGTGGGGCGGTGCGGCGGGGAGAGCGAGGATGCGGCGGTGGCGCGGCTGGCGATGCGCGAGCTTTACGGGAGACTGTCCTGACATTTTACTGCTGCCATGCGACTGCATTCACTAACTGTCCGCAATTACCGGGTTCACAAGGAAGTGACGGTGGAGTTCGACCGATCGCGCACGGTGATTGGCGGGCCGAATGAGTCGGGGAAGAGCACGCTGGCGGAGGCGGCGCACCGGGTGTTGTTTCTGCGGGCGAAGACTGGGGGACTGTTGCAGAAGGAGATGCAGTCGAGTGTGCATTCGGGGGATCCGGAGGTGCAGTTGGTGTTTGAGTGCGGTGGGGTGAAGTGGGAGCTGGAGAAGCGGTTCGGGGGAAATGCGAGGGGATCGACGCAATTGAGGGCGGCGGGCGGGGTGGCGTTGAAGGATGCGGAGGCGGAGACGAAGCTGGGGGAGTTGCTGGGTGTGGAGACGGCTGGCGGCGGTGGGGCGGCCGGGCAGTTGGCGCAATTGTGGTCGCATCTCTGGGTGTGGCAGGGACGGTCCTGGGAGGAACCGTCGAAGCATACGGGGCCGCACCGGGACCGATTGGTGAGGCATCTTCAGGAGAGTGGCGCGGGTGCGGTTTTGCAGTCGTCGAACGACCAGCGGGTGGCGGGGTTGGTTGGGGAGGCGTATGATGAAGTGTATACGCCGAACGGGAAGGTGAGGGCTGGGTCGAAGCCGGAGTTGGCGCGGGTGAAGGTGGAGGAAGCGGCGGCGGTGGTGGTGAGGGCGCGGGAGGCGGCGGAGCGGCTGGGTCATGCGGTGGATGACTATGGGCGGGCGGACCGGGAGATTGCGGAGATCGGGGCGCGGCTGCCGAAGTTGCGGGAGGATCGGGCGGCGGTGGTGGTGAGGCTGGGCGATGCGGAGCGGTTTCGTGGGGAGGAGATGAGTCTGGAGCGGGCGGTGAAGGATGCGGGGGTGGTGCGGGCGGGGCATGAGGCGAATGACCGGGTGATCCGCGAGGGTCGGGAGAGGTTAGGGTTGCTAGCGGCGGAGCTGGTTCCTGCGGAAGAGAGATTGGTGGCGCTGGTGGCGGCGGAGGCGGCGGCGCGTGGTGTGGCGCAGGCGGGGGAGGTGGCGCATCGTGAGGCGGGTGAAGCGGTGCGGCGAGCGCGGCAGGGTTATGACATGGCGAGTGCGGCGGTGGTGGTTTTCGAGAAGGAGGAAGTGCTGAGTGGGGTGGCGGCGAGGGCGAAGGAGGCGGCGGCGCTGCACGGGCAGTTGGAGGGATTGCGGCTGGAGATGGCGCAATTGCCGGCGGTGGCGACGAGTGAGTTGGCGCGCCTGCGGCGATTGGAGGCGGAGAGCGGGCAGGCGGTGGCGGCGCTGGAGGCGATGGCGACGGGGGTGGAGGTGGTGGAGACGGTGGAATCTGTTAGCATTGATGGCGTGGTGCTCGGGGTCGGGGAGACGCGGATATTGACGGAGACTGGGGAGTTGATGGTCGGGGACGGGACTCGGGTGCGGATTCGGCCGGGAGGTGGGAATTCGCTGGCGGAGGCGCGGGGCCGTGCGGAAGCGGCGCGATTGGGGCTGGTGAGGGCATTGGAGGCGTTAGCGTTGCGGGATGTGGAGCATGCGGGGGCGGTGGTGGAGCGGCGGCAGTTGCTGGGGCATCGGATGGAGGGATTGGAGGCCCGGTGGAAGACCCTGGGCGGGGAGAAGGTGGCGGGCGAGCTTGGCAGGGCGACGGCGGAGCGCGATGCGGCGCGCGGAGAGTGGGGAAGGCGCGTGGAGCTGATGGGGGAAAGCGGTGGGGTGGGTGTCGTGGAGGATCTGGCGACGGCGCGGGCGATGGTGGAGAAGGTGAGGGATGCGCTAGGGGTGGCCGAGGGTGCGGAGGCGAGTGCGTTGCGGCAGAGTGAGCGATTGCGGGGGCAATGGGATGCGGCGGTTGCGGCGTTGAGCGGGCATCGGGATGCGACGGCGGCGGCGCGGCAGAATCATCGGGATCTGGAGACATCGATCCGGACGCTGGAGGAGGCGCACGGGGAGGCGGGGGTGCGCGGGGCGGCGATTGAGGCGGCGAGGGCGAGCGAGGGGGAAGCGGCGGCGAGACTGGAGAAAGTCAGGGGTTTGCTAGCGGGATTGCAGCCGGAGGTGTTGCGGGCGGACGCCGACCGGCTGGAGCGTGCGATCGGGACGCAGGAAGCGAGATTGCGGGAGGCGGAGAATCTGAGACTGGTGGCCGGCGACCGGTTGACGCTGGATGGCGGAACGGATCCTGAGGCGGAGTTGCGATCGGCGGCGGCGCGGCATGCGGCGGCGAGCGAGTTGCTGGCGTCTGAGGAGAGGCGGGCGGCGGCGGTGAAGCTGCTGCATGAATTGTTCAGTTCGTCGCGCGAGGCGATTGACCGGGCGCTGGTGGCGCCGCTGGCGGAGCGGATCGGGGGTTACCTGCGGTGTGTTTTCGGGGCGGACACGGAGGTTCGGGTGGCGCTGACGGAGGGCGGGATTGAGGAGTTGCAGTTAGTGCGGGCGGGAGAGACGGCGGTGCCGTTTGTGGGGCTGAGTGGTGGTGCGCGCGAGCAGACGGCGGCGGCGGTGCGGCTGGCGCTGGCGGAGATTCTGGCGGCGGATTTTGGCGGATGCCTGCCGGTGGTTTTCGATGATGCCTTTGCTTATGCGGATCCTGAGAGGATCGAGTCGCTGCAGCGGATGCTGGATCTGGCGGCGGTGCGCGGGTTGCAGGTGATTGTGCTGACGTGCACGCCTGCTGATTATGCGGGGTTCGGGGCGCGGGAGGTTAGGATGGCGGGGAGGTGATGGTTGATGGGAATGCCTGATGAAGGTTCACCATCCGGTTTCATTGAGCCACCATGCGGAGAGCCCGTTGGTGTCGACGATCATTTCCACTGTTCCGGTTCGATTTGCTCGAAATGCTCATCCACGATTTGCTCGATGCGCTTGAGTTCGGCCACCATCTCCGGGTCATTGGCGGCGATGCCTGCGAACTTCATCCACGGTTTTTCGGCGTGTGTTGGCCGCTTGGCGAGTTTGTCCTGCAGGGCCTCAGTGACGTAGTCCTTGAGAAGCATGCCCTGACTTGCGGCGGAGGCTTTCACCTCGCGG
>CANHUG010000337.1 GCA_947462995.1 Verrucomicrobiales bacterium
GCAACCAGTCCCCCGCATCCGCTCTCACCGACCGCGAGTTCGCTGTCTTCCGGCTGCTCGGTCATGGCAAGGATCCCCACGAAATCGCCCGCGTCCTCAATCTCAGCATCAAAACCGTCGACACACACCGCCACCGCATCGGGAAAAAACTCGGCCTCCGGAATGCCACCGAACTCATCCACCATGCCACACGCTGGTTCGCAGCACAGACCTGACGGCCCCTAATCCGTTTACTGATACGGAACGGTGCAGACTCCGCATTGAAGCAGCATGGCTCCGCGATACTTGTCAGTTGTTATGAAAAAGCCGAAAACCCCTTCACTCCCAGTCGGGACCACCTGCGAAACACCCCTTCCTGCCACCCCCTCCGACGAAGCAGTGCGCCTCCTCGCCTACCAGCTATGGAATGCTTCAGGACAGCCCGACGGCGGCGAACTGAACTTCTGGCTCGAGGCCGAGACCCGGCTCCGCACCGGGATCACCGGCGAAAAACAATCAGTCGCCCAGTTGCCGGAAACCCCGTCCGCGGAAGGCTGACTTAAGGGCACGGATCGCGGAAAATCCGCACCGAATTCCGAAGCGCCAGTCCCGGAACGCATGCAGGAGAACACCAGCCAATGCCTGATCCCCCTCCCGCTCCCATGACCGCCACCACCCGGGAACACCGCCGCCTCGCCGAAGACAAGAACCGCACCGCAAACTGGAAACGCTGGGGACCATACCTCTCCGAGCGACAATGGGCCACCGTGCGGGAAGATTACTCCGCAGAATCAGATGTGTGGCGGAGTTTTCCACACGACCACGCCCGGTCGCGGGCCTACCGCTGGGGAGAAGACGGAATCCTCGGCATCGCGGACCGGCAGTGCCGCGTGTGCTTCGCTCTGGCACTCTGGAATCATCGCGACCCCATCCTCAAGGAACGCCTCTTCGGTCTCAGCGGCCCGGAGGGAAATCACGGCGAGGACGTGAAGGAGTTATACTACTACCTCGACTCCACGCCGACGCATTCCTACATGAAGGGGCTCTACAAATACCCTCAGGCGGAGTTTCCATACGCTCGCCTCGTGGACGAAAACAGGCGTCGCGGGCTGCAGGACCCGGAATTCGATCTCGCAGACACCGGCATCTTCGACGACGGGCGCTACTTCGATGTGTTCGTCGAATATGCCAAGGCCGCCCCGGATGATCTTGCCATCCGCGTGACAATCCACAATCGCGGCCCCGAAGCCGCGCCGCTCGATCTCCTGCCAACCGTCTGGTTCCGCAATGTCTGGTCATGGCAACACGGTTCCGCCAGACCCCGCTTGAGCCTCGCCAACGGAGTCGTGGAAATCGACCACCGGGGACTCAAATCCGACCTCGTGGATGACCTCGGCCTGTACCAGCTTCACGCGGCGCCCGCCAGCGATGGGACAAGCCCAGGCTGGCTTTTCACGGAAAACGACACGAATCACGAAAAGCTCTTCGGATCGCCTAACTCTTCTACTTTCACCAAGGACGCCTTTCATCGCTTCGTGGTCGGAAACGAGACCGCAGCAGTGAATCCGGCCCAGACAGGCACCAAAGCCGCCGCTCATTATTCCATGATCGTCCCGGCTGGTGGCTCGGTGACGATCGACCTTAGACTCTGCGGGGACGGTATGGCTGGCGACTGGGGAAATCCGCGGCAATCGGCGCCAAAACCGTTCTCCAGCCACCCCACTCCTGTCATCTCGGAACTCTTCAGGAACCGCATCGCCGAAGCAGATGAGTTCTACGCAACCATCGTGCAGGCCGATCCCGCCCACGCTCAGATCCAGCGGCAGGCCCACGCCGGGCTCCTGTGGACGAAACAATTCTATCATTATGTGGTTCAAGACTGGCTGAAGGGCGACGGGACTTTTCCCGCTCCCCCTGACGCCCGCTGGAACGGAAGGAACCGGAACTGGAAACACCTCTTCGCCCGCGATATCCTATCCATGCCTGACAAATGGGAGTACCCATGGTTCGCCGCATGGGACACCGCCTTCCACATGCTGCCCTTCGCGGAAACAGATCCCGATTTCGCCAAGGATCAGATGCTCCTGTTCCTGCGCGAATGGTACCTGCACCCGAACGGTCAGATTCCCGCCTACGAATGGAAATTCAGCGACGTCAACCCTCCCGTGCACGCATGGGCCTGCTGGCGCATCTACAAGATCACCGCGCCCGCCGGCGAGCGCGACCGCGAGTTCCTCGAACGCTGCTTCCAGAAGTTGCTGCTGAACTTCACATGGTGGGTCAACCGCAAGGACTCCGAGGGGCGGAATCTCTTCGCAGGGGGCTTTCTCGGCCTCGACAACATCGGCATCTTCGACCGCAGCACCGCCCTGCCGGGCGACCAGCGACTCGAACAAGCAGACGGCACGGCATGGATGGCCTTCTATGCTCTCACGATGCTGAACATGGCCCTCGAACTGGCGCGGCGGCCCGGCGGCGGCGTCATCACAGCCTATGAAGACATGGCTTCAAAGTTCTTCGAGCATTTCGTCCAGATCGTGGACGCCATCAATCACCTCGGCGGCCATGGGCTCTGGGATGAGGACGATGGCTTCTACTACGACCAGATTCTCGATGACGGAAATCCATCGATCCCCCTCCGCACACGGTCCCTGGTCGGCCTCCTGCCGCTCGTCGCTGTGGAACTGCTCGACGAGCAGCGCATCGCCGATCTGCCAGGCTTCAAGAAACGCATGGATTGGTTTCTGAACCACCGCAGCGATCTCGCAGTCCACGTCAGCTACTGCCAGAGCGGCGGAACTCACGGCCATCGTCTGCTCGCCGTTCCTTCGCGCGGGCGTCTCCAGCGCCTGCTCGCCTATCTGCTCGACGAACGCGAATTCCTGTCGCCCTTCGGCATCCGCTCGCTCTCACGGCATCACGAGGCACATCCCTTCACACTCCATCTGCAAGGTGAAGACAAGGTGGTGCGCTATGTGCCCGGCGAAAGCGACAGCCATATGTTCGGCGGCGGGAACTCGAACTGGCGCGGCCCGGTCTGGTTCCCCATCGCCTACCTCATCATCGAGGCGCTGGAACGCTATCACCATTTCTACGGCAGTGGCTTCACGGTCGAACTGCCCACCGGCAGCGGCAACCACGTCACCCTCAAGGAGGCAGCCGACGAAATCGCCCGCCGCATGAGCAGGCTCTTCGAACCAGATGCCGACGGCCACCGCCCCTGCCACGGCGGAGACCACCGCTACGCCACCGATCCCGCATGGAAGGACCTCATCCTCTTCCACGAATTCTTCCACGCCGACACCGGCCGCGGCTGCGGCGCTTCTCACCAGACCGGATGGACCGCCCTCGTAGCACGCCTCATCCGCAAACGTTGATCGCCCACCGCTCAATCCACCAGCGGCAGCCCCTGCCGCTCACCGCTCCCACCGGAAGTCTCTCCAGCGGTCTGGGCACTTGCAGTGCGCCCGATAACCAACAGTGCCCCGATGGACACCCCTGCCCTAATCCGCCCGCCATCCGCCGCTCTCCCGACCAGCCCACCGCACGCTCCCAACACGCCGCCCCACCACCCCACACCCCCTCAATCCGCAAACAAAAACTCATTCGTGCACAGCAGCACCTGCGTGAACGCCTCCCACGCACTCAGCCCCGGCCCGCCGAAATCCGCCGCCGCATCCGCCAGCAGAATCCCCGTCGTCGCATCCGTGATCCGCGGAGCCCACGAAAACCCGTCGCTGTTGTCCGTCGTCCCTCGGTCGACCACGAAATCGATCGCATCCCCCGGCCCGACCTCCGTCTCCACCGCCGCATCGACCCCTCCGCCGCCTGACACATTCTGCACCCACAACACCCCTAACCGCGAATGCCGGATCGCCACCCGGATGCCATCGCTAACCTTCTCCGCCAGTTCCACCCGGCCACTCACCCTCACCCGGCCAGCCTCTGGCGCATTCCACCGCCGGATCGCCGCCTCCGTCCCCGGATGCCCGCCGTTCCGGTTCAGCAGTGTCCAACCCGTCGCCTTGTCAGGAAGTTCCTCCGATCCCGACCACCGGTCCTTGCCGAACCACGGCAGCGGCGCAAACCCGTTGCCCTCCTCCACCCACTGCCCGCGACCGTACTGCCAGCGCGTCCCGCTCTGCCTCGGCTCGCGCTCCAGCGCCGCCACCACCGCCAGATGCCGCTCCAGTTCCGCCGCCTCCGGCTCGCGCTGCAGAATCCGCCGGAACCGTTCCCGGATCCGCCCGCCCGGATCACTCACCGACGCATCCACCGCCGCCGACAACCGCCTCGCCTGCGCCTGCACAAATGGATTGTTCATCAGATACAGCGACTGCTGCGGCACCGTCGTCTCGAACCGCCGCGCCGCCGTGTTGTCAGGCCCCGCAAAATCAAACGTCCGGAACGTGTTAGGCAGATTCTGCCGGTCAATGAACCCGTAAACCGCTCGACGCGTCGTGTACGGCTCCGCCAGCAGATCCACCGACCTCCCGTACATCCCCGCGTCAATCCCGCCGCACACCTCCAAAAGACTGTCCCGCAACGCC
>CANHUG010000338.1 GCA_947462995.1 Verrucomicrobiales bacterium
ACGGGACGCGGTTAGTGTGGGTGGGCGAGCGGCTTGTGCTGCGGATTGATTGCGAGCGGCCGCCTGGGAATTATCCTGACAAGGGGAGCAGCACGCAGATTTACACGAACAGCGGGGAGCGGGCGTATATCGAGCTGGAAACGCTAGGGCCGATCGAGTTGCTGAAGCCGGGTGGGAGCTGCGAGGCGGTGAACCGGTACACGCTGGGACGGCGGGATCCGGTGCGGGCGGCGGCGGAGGAAGCGGCGGCGGCGGCGCGGGTGCCCTGATGCGCTGGACTGTTGCGTGGAGGCTGGGGCGGGGCAGGGTGGGAGGTCATGGTTACGGTTCCCAGCTCGAATGAACTTCCGCCGCGTTCACCCCGGTTGCGGAGGCGCGATCCCCGACCGCCTGGGTTGTCGCCGGGCGAGCGGATTCATGTGGGCGAGCAGCGGGTGAGCGAGGTGACGTTCCGGGTGATGGATTACTCGGCGGGGGAATTCCGGGAGTTGCATGCGGAGACGGCGGGGCAGTGTGTGGATTTCGAGGGTCGCGACAGTCCGACGTGGATCATGGTGACGGGGCTGCATGATGTGGACCGGATCGGGGCGTTGCTGGAGGCGTACGGGGTTCACCCGCTGGTGCAGGATGATATTGTGAACACGAATCAGCCGCCGAAGGTGGAGGACTTCGGGAGTTATCTTTACGTGGCGGCGCGGCAATTGACGTTGACGCCGGATGATTGCGAGGATGACTTTGACGTGCAGCATTTTTCGGCGGTGCTGACGGACCGGGTGCTGCTGACATTTCATGAGGCTCCGAGTCCGGTGTTTGCGCCGGTGCTGAAGCGGTTGCAGGAGGGGAAGGGGAGACTGCGGAGTCAGGGGCCGGATTATCTGCTGTGGGCGCTGCTGGATGCGTTGCTGGATCACTATCTGGTGGCGCTGGATGCGTTGGAGGAAGAGGTGGCGGAAATGGATGAAGAGCTGACATTGCCGGGGGCGGACATCGACCTTGGGGAGATTCATGCGATCCGGGCGCGGACGAATTTTCTGTATCGGATCGTGCGGCCGATGCGGGAGGTGGCGACGGCGTTGCAGCACAGTGACAGCGAGTTGCTGACGAGGAGCATCACGCCGTTTCTGCGGGATTTTTACGATCATGCGTGGCATGCGATCGAGACGGCGGATCACTTGAGGGAGTCGGTGACGTCGATCCGGGAGTTTCATCACGCGGTGCTGAGCCAGCGGATGAATGAGGTGATGAAGGTGCTGACGGCGATCAGCACGGTGTTTCTGCCGCTGACGTTTGTGGCGGGGGTGTACGGGATGAATTTCGACTACCAGCCGGAGCTGCACTGGCGCTGGGGTTATGGGCTGGTGTGGGGGTTGTTTGTGGTGATCACGCTCCTGCTGCTGTGGTATTTCCGGCGGCGGAAGTGGCTTTGAGGCGGTCGGGTGGGGAGGGTGCAGAGAGGGGACGGGGCCGCTTGACGGCTTCGGAGGGTTCACTAAGGCTGAGGGGCGCGCGGCGCTCCGTCATTTTTCCCAATATCCTATGAACATCCACGAATATCAGGCCAAGGAACTCTTCCTCAAATTCGGTGTCCCCACTCCCGGAGGTTTCGTGGCCTCAACGGCAGCGGAAGCGCAGGAGGCGGCGGAGAAGCTTGGAGCGGGCATTGTGGTCAAGGCGCAGATCCATGCGGGTGGCCGCGGCAAGGGGACGTTCAAGAACGGTTTCAAGGGAGGGGTGCACCTTGCGGAGACTCCTGCGAAGGCTGCGGAGATTGCCGGTCAGATGCTCGGTCAGGTGCTTGAGACGCATCAGACGGGCCCGGAAGGCAAGCTGGTGAGCAAGGTGCTTGTGGCGCAGTCGGTGGACATCAAGAAGGAGTACTATCTGGCGATTCTGCTGGATCGTGCGGAGCGCTGTCCGGTGATTGTGGCGAGTGCTGAAGGGGGTGTGAACATTGAGGAAGTGGCGGAGAACCATCCGGACGCGATCATCCGGACATATGTGCACCCGGCGCTCGGCATTCAGTCCTATCAGTGCCGCAAGATTGCGCGCCAGATCGGGCTGGGGAGCGACAAGCTCCGCGCGTTCGAGAAGCTGCTGACGGCGCTGTACCGGCTGTTCATTGAGAGCGATTGCTCGATGGTCGAGGTGAATCCGCTGGTGGAGACGACGGATGGTCAGATTCTGGCGCTGGATGCCAAGTTCAATTTTGACGACAATGCGCTGTACCGTCAGAAGGCGGTGGCGGCGATGCGCGACACGACGGAGGAAGATCCGCGCGAGGTGGATGCGAGCGCGTTCAATCTCAATTACATCGGGCTGGATGGGGACATTGCCTGCATGGTGAACGGGGCTGGTCTCGCGATGGCGACGATGGACATCATCAAGCTGCACGGGGGTGAACCGGCGAACTTCCTCGATGTGGGCGGTGGTGCGAACGAGGAGCAGGTGAAGCAGGCGTTCAGGATTCTGCTTTCCGATCCGAAGGTGAAGGCGATTCTGGTGAACATTTTCGGCGGCATCATGCGCTGCGACGTGATTGCCCAAGGCATCATCAATGCGGCGCGGGAGATGAAGCTGGAAGTGCCGCTCGTGGTCAGGCTTGAGGGTACGAATGTTGAACAGGGCCGCGAGATGCTCGGTTCCAGCGGGCTGAAGCTGACGGCGGCGACCGATTTGACGGACGCGGCGATGAAGGTGGTGGCGGCGGCGAAGGCTGCTTGAGGGTGAAGTGGTGCCGACAGGGTGCAGAGATCAATCGAGGTGGGCTCCGGCGACGGGGCCCGCCTCTTTTTGTGGTTTGAGCGGAGGAGGGTGATGGTGGGAAAATTGGCAGTTGAATGGGTGCGGGTAAAGGGTCGGGCCAGAAAGGCGGTAACCTTAGCATGTCTATCGCTGAGCTTGTCCTGCCGCTGCACCGGTAGCCGCCTTGGTTCAATGCCATGCCTAACCTGCACTAAGGCTAGGGTTTTTAGGTCATCAGGTGTGTCTGCTGCTCGGGCAGTCGTTGCAATGCCGGGTCACTCCCGCAACTGCCGCAGATTGTACAATTCCCGCCACTCCTTCCCGATGGGCCGCGCCCCAGTCTTCCGCTGCTCCCGGCTCTTTCCGCCAAACCAGTTCCGGTTCCGTTCAAACCACCCGTCGATGAACCCTCGGCTCCCGAGGATCACACCGTCGGTCAGGTGACGCACACGCCTCAGCAGCAGCTCTGTGCGGATCCCACCTTCTCCCTCCAGCCGCGCCCTGGTTCTTTCGCTCAACCCCCCCCGCACCACCCTGCCGTCCTCATCGACTCGTGGTCGGCCGGCAATCCCCAGCAACCGCCGGTACCGCACCAGGGCCTCAAGCTGCCTCCTGTGGCGTTGCCGATCCGTTTCCACCGGTTCCGGGGCACCCAGTGCCCGGCCATGTACCCGTTCGGCAGTCCATCCGGTGATCTTCACCAATCCATCGATTGCCAGCAACTTGCCAGCCATCGCTTCAGCGTAACCACACCATCGGTAATCGCCTGGATCGCTCACCATTCTGGCACGCACAGGATTCAGATCAATGTAGGCACTTATCGTGCGCAGCGCGGTGTGGTCATCTTCGACGATGACGCTCTTGTAGCGCCCCTCCCATAGCGTGCCCTTCCGGCCGACACGCCGGTTGTACCACTGCGAGAACCTCTGCTTCAGCGACTTCGCGAACTCCGTCAGTCGGAACATCCGGGCCAGCATCCGCTGCCGCCATTCTTCGATGATCGCTCCATTGCCGCTCTGCTCGTAAAGCGCAAACTGCCGCGTCATCCCCTTCCGCCACGCATCGCCCACCGATGCCTTCCAGAGCTCCAGGATCGTTTCCAGCGGAAGATCATATCCCTCAGGACGCCGCGGGACCCGCAGGAGGATGTGAAAATGGTTGCTCATTACGCAATACGTCAGGATCTCGACGCCGTGAAACGCGGCCAGCGACCGCATCATGCGGACAAATTCTTCCTTTTCGGGCTCCCCGAAGATGTGCCGCTGGTCCACCACGCGCGAACAGACGTGGTAAACTCCGGCTTCGGTCTCGGGCTCAGTGTAGACGCGTGGCTTGGCCATGGTGAATGCGGGGGCACTGAACATGCGGGTGAAAACAAGTCAAGAGGTTGTTCACTGAGGATCCAGCGAAGATGCCGGGACCAGCGAAGAGGCCTGTCGGTTTGTTCGTGTCGGTTTGTTCGCCGTGCCCGCCGCGATAGTGTATGCCGTGTAGGCATGCATTGATCCACTCGCGCGACGGTAATTGGACAGACCTCTGCGGAGAGGACATCTGCGGAGTGCGCGGGCGGAGTGTTCGGCGAGTTTGCGGGGAAGAAGGAGGGGATTATTGGACAGACCACTCTTGGGTGCTAGAGACGGATTGGTGTGTGAGCCGAGCGGGGGGCAAAAGAGTGTGCAGGAGGGGAGGAGGGGACGGACCTCTTCGACTTCTGTGGAATGCGTGGAGGGGAATATGAGACGGACCTCTTCGTGTGTCTGGTGGCGGCGGTGGCGACGACATTGGCA
>CANHUG010000339.1 GCA_947462995.1 Verrucomicrobiales bacterium
ACAGCACCGCGCCGGAATCACGGTTATAATCCAGACTAACTCAACTCGACCTCCAACGAATTTCCTTGATCAGCGGCGGCCTCTAAAGGGGCGGCACCCTCGTGCCCAGCAGCCTATGGGATGGGTGTGGATTGAACTGAGTGATGCCGAAATGAGGAGACCTCCGACTTGGGAGAAGGTTCCTGATTGGGTGGTGGAACGCAAGAAAGTGCCTGCGCCCTACCTGGTGAGGACGCATGAGCACGTGGAGTTTTACGTGGAGGAAGATGAACTTCCGAAGTATCAGGAATGTGTACTCTTGAGCCACAAGGAACTGGTGGCGTATGTTAAGGCGAATCTGGAACAATTTGAGATCATCACGCCGAGGGAAGACCAGTTGTCGTCGCCTGTGGAGGCATTGCCGGTGGTGGTGACGTTCACGCCGGGGTGTATTTATGAGATCTGGCTGTCGGGCTTGGAGCAGATGGAGATGACGGATGTGGAGGAGATCGGCGAGGAGATTGACGACGAACTTGAGGAGCACGAGGCCGGGGAGGTGATTGGGGTCGGCGGCACGGATGAGGGGCAGTATAACATTGCGGTGCAGTGTGAACCGGGGATGAACAGGAAGGCTCTGGGGTGTATTCGGAGGGTGCTGAAGCGGCTGAAGGCGAATCCTGAGACGACGGATATCTGGGTTCAGGGGGAGTCGGAGAAGAACCTTGGGTTGAAGTGATTGGATTTGAAACTTGAGAGGGGGCGTGTTGGGTGACGGTGTCTCATGCGAAGGCGCGAAGGATTGGATGGGCGTCTGGTGATGAATAGGGCGCCCTTTCAGGGCTCTTGGGTCATGTTATAAAGTACCTGGGGCGTTGCCCCAGGCTGGTATAGGTTGCGCCCTTGGCGCTTTAGAGCAGGTATGTGTCGTGGCGTTAGCGCGACAGGGTTTTGCGCGGAGGCGCGGTGGGAGGGGGGGTGGAAATTGAAAATCGGAAATAGTAAAATTGGGAATGGGGAATGGGGCTTGTTCGGAGGGCGCGAGTACAGAGCCTCGCGTGCCCGGGCTTGTTCGGTGGGGGCTTGTTGGGAGAGGGCGGGTAGGCGCACTCCGTGTGCGCAGGGAGAGCTGTAATTCTGACAACAGTCCGGAGCCTGCGGCTGTTGGTTCGGAGAGGGCGAGGCTGGCTTCCCTTGGGTGAGAGGGGGAAGTGGCGGACAGAGAGGGATTCGAACCCTCGGTGCGGATTAGCGCACACACGCTTTCCAGGCGTGCGCATTAGACCACTCTGCCATCTGTCCGTGCTGGTGTCGGCGGTGGATACGCCGGAAACTGGGGTGTGCAAGGAAAAGAAGCTGGGGGGAGGAGGAATTGTGGGGTGTGATCAGGGGAGGGGGCGGCGGCCGAAGGAGGAGTCGAGGGCGAGGCAGTCTTCGAGTGGGCGCATGCCGCCGGAGGTGGTGGGGTCTGCGAGGCAGGCGGCGGCGGCGCAGATGGCGTAGTCGAGGCAGCGCGGGAGAGGTTGGTGGTTGTGGAGGCCGAGGAGCCAGCCTGCGGCGAAGGCGTCGCCTGCGCCGGTGGCGCCTTTGATCCAGCCGTCTGGGAGGAGGAGGGAGGCGGCGCGGTGGGAGGTGCCGTCGGAGGCGGAGCAGACGGCGCCTTCGACGAAGTGGATGACGACCGAGCGGCGGACGCCGGCGTTGAGGAGGGATTGGGTGGCGGCTTCTGCGGCGGACCAGTCGATGGATCCGTCGGGGAGGCGGAGGTTGGAGCTGGTGATTTTACCGGCTTCGATTTCGTTGAGGATGAAGTGGTCGACCCATGGGAGGGCGCTGAGGGCGCTGCGTGCGAAGTCGGGGTGTTCGCAGCTGACGACGTCGGCGGCGGTGATGAAGCCTGCGGCGGAAGCGGCTTCGAGGACGTGGGAGGCGCCGCTGCGGCCGTCTGGGCCGATGGCGTCGAGCCTGTCGAGGAGCATGAAGTAGCCGAGGTAGAAGAGACGGGCTGAGGAGGAGGAGAAGTTGAAGTGTTCCGGGGCGAGGAGGGCATTGGCACCGCGCTGGTGGAAGAACGTGCGGCGGCCGGAGCTTTCGACGGTGAAGGCGTCGGTGTAGCTAGTGCTGGCGAGGTCGGTGCGGTGGAGTTGGGACGTGTCGATCTGGTCGGCGGCGAGGTCGTCGAGGATCCATGAGCCGGTGGCGTCGTTGCCGATGAGGCCAGCGGCGGCGAGGGGGAGACCGTTCTGGAGTCTAGCGAAGTCCTTGAGGATATTGTAGGGACCGCCGCCGTTGGCGGGGGTTTGGCGGAGGATGCTGGCGAGCATTTCCTCGTGCGGGTAGTAGTCGATGATTTTGACGTAATCGACGATGAAGTTGCCTGCGGCGAGGAGACCGAGACGTTCGGAGGCGGGGAGTGGGGAGGAGACGGACATGGGGAGAGAGTCAGGGGGATTCGATGCCGCGGTAGCGGAGCCGGTAGAAGCGGCGCTTATCGGAGACTGGGGGGATGACACTGAACGTGCGGAGATTGCCTGAGGTGCCGGGCGTGCCGGAGGCGGCGGCCCATGGGTCTGTGGGGTTGGAGCGGGTTTCGAGCGTGGTATTGAGGAGCCCGAGGCCCCATGTGAAGACGAGACTGGACTGGGAGCGGCTGATGCTGAGGGAGGTGGGATTGCCCCAGAGGGCTTCGACCCATGCGGGGCGGTCGATGAAGGGATTGCGATTGCCCTGACGCTGCTGGACGCGGTCGTTGCGGCGGATTTCGTCAGGGCTGACGGGGTCGGCGAAGTGCCAGATGAGGAGCGTGGCGAGACGCCCGCAGTATGGCTGACTGGTGCCGGTGAGGGCCATGTTATCGGTGAGCTGGAGATCGGCTTCGTCGGAGGTTTCGCCGTCGTAGCGGAGGTCCATGTAGAAGAGCGTGCGGGCGATGTCGCCTTTGACTTCGGGTGGGGGTTCCCATGAGTCGGCGTCGGCGGAGGTGAGGGGGGCTTCGGCGTCGCCGGGGATGCGGGTGCCTGCGCCGGAGGAAGTGGAGGTTTCGTCGAAGGGGAAGTTGGCGCGGGTGTTATTGACGGTGACGTCGGCGGGCCGGAGATTGATGATGTCGCTGTAGTCTGCGCCGGAGGATGTGATGCCGCTGCTGTTAGGCCAGAGGTGTTCGCGGTTCCATTCGGTCTCGTTCTGGGGCGGACTGTTGACGAAGTTGGTTTTTGGTTCCGAGCGGCGGGTGTAGACGAGGATGACGCGGGACGTGTTGGCGGGGTCTTCGTCGGTGAATTCGAGGGCGGCGCGGGAGGCGGAGTAGGAGAGGGGTGTGTGGCGGGCGCGGACGATGTCGTGGAGGGCCTTGCGGAGGGCTGGGCCGGAGAGCCCTTCGGCGGGTGTGTAGAAGCCCGGAGGTTCTGCGGCCGTCGCTAGCGAAGCGAGAGCGCAGAGGGCGACGAGGGAAAAGAGACGGCGCATGGGAGTGGGGAAGTCAGGGAGGCGGGAGGGCGGCGACGGCGGCGCGGAGTTCGGAGAGTTCGAGATGGAACCCGCCGCTGAGGATCGGGAAGCGGCACCATGTTTTGGGGTCGAGATTGGCGTCGTCGACGTGGAAGCCTGGGGCGTAGCGTTCGCGTTTCCATTGATTGCGGCACCAGAGCGAGAAGAAACGTTCGACCCATGCGGCGAGCTGCTGCGGGGAGTACTGGGGGAAGTGGAACTGCATGAGCTTCCAGACATCGAGCGGGGATTGCTTGTCGCGGATGGCGGCGCGTTCGATGGCGTCGAGGAGCGGATAGGGCATGAGATCGTCCTCGTCCGTCTGGTGGGAGGAAGCGGGGCGGAGTTCGGCGGTGGGGGCCTGAGCGTTGACGGCGTGGAGGGCAGGGTATGGAGCGTAGCCGGAGGGCCCGTGGGATTCCATCCAGCGGAGCCACGAGCGGAGGTAGGCTTTGTCGATGCCTGAGATGGGGGCGAGACCGCCGCTGGTGTCGCCGTCCATGGTGGCGTAGCCGACGGCGGCTTCGCTGCGATTGCTAGTGGAGAGGAGGAGAGCGCCGGACAGATTGGCGAGCATCCAGATGCCAGGGGAGCGGACGCGGGCCTGGATGTTCTGGAGGGCGATGTCGTCGGTTTCCCATGAGAGCGGGCGGCCGATGCCGCGTTCGATGATGTGGTGGTAGCCAGCGATGAGGGGGGCGATATCGAATTCGTAGTGGGTGGCACCGGTGGCGGCGGCGACGGCGGCGGCGGCGTGGCGGGTGACGGGTCCGCTGTTGGCGCTGGCCTGGTAGGCGGTGGTGATAAGGACGGCGGCGAAGTCGGCGGCGGAGGAAGCGGATTGGAGGGCGGGGATGTGGGAGAGCTTGCGGCGGAGGCCATCGGGCCCGAGGTGGGCGAGGGCGGCGTCGATCATGAGCCGGACGAGGATGGTGACGGCGGCGCTGTCGGCACCGCCGCTGAGACTGATGACGAAGCCACGGGAGCGGCTTTTGCGGAGGTAGTCGAAGAGGGCGAGGGGGACGGCGCGGGCGAATTCTTCTGCTTTGAG
>CANHUG010000340.1 GCA_947462995.1 Verrucomicrobiales bacterium
GGTGCGGGGGAGGGCGGCAAGGGCAAAGCCGGGGAACGCCCGTGGAACATGCGTGCCGCGGGGGTGAAGGCTAGTTGATTCGCGGGTTTTCCCCAGCTTATTCACAATTGGTCAGGGTGCAGGGAAGCGATGCTTGGTTTCCGGGGGAATTCATGGATTGTTCATGATCGGGAGCGAGCGAGAGAAGGTTTGGAGGGAAGCGGTAGGGGGAGGTGGGGGAGGCCGGGAATATATCTAAGAAAGCTGAACTAAAGGGGAGATCCGGGAAAATCCGAGAGTGATTCAGGTTGACGGAGGGGGAATGCGGAGGGGTGACGGGCGTTGCGAGTTATTCACCATGGGGTGGAGGGGAGGGTGGTGAAGAGATGGTTTTCCCGGGAGCGCTTCGGGGGTTGTGAGCGGGAAAATGGGGTGTGTTCGCAAAGTTATTCACCATGACGTGATGGGAGGGGGTGCCGTCTTGTTTGTTGCGGTGGCTGAATCATCGATGAGGAGGATTTGGATCCGTGAACCCGCAGTTTGCGGGGTCCGATGGGGCGGGCAAGGTGGGCAGCATGAAGATGATTGCGATGCTGACAGCGGTGATGTCGATGAGTGGTTGGGTAGAGGGAGCGGGAGGGAGACCGAACATTGTGGTCGTGCTGAGTGACGACATGGGGTTTTCGGATCTGGGGTGCTACGGTGGAGAGGTGGGGACGCCGGTGCTGGACGGGTTGGCGGCGAAGGGGGTGAGGTTCACGCAGTTTTACAATGGGGCGCGGTGTTGTCCGACTCGGGCGAGCCTGCTGACGGGGTTGTACCCGCACCAGGCGGGGGTGGGGCACATGACGGATGATCGGGGGCACGAGGGGTATCGCGGGGAATTGGGTCGGCGGTGTGTGACGATTGCGGAGGCGTTGAGACCGGGAGGTTACCGGACTTATATGGCGGGGAAGTGGCATGTGACGAAGCTGCCGGCGGCGGGGGCGGAGGCGGATCGGGGGAATTGGCCGCGGCAGCGAGGGTTTGACCGGTTTTACGGGACGATCATTGGCGCGGGGAGTTTCTGGGATCCGGCGTATCTGGTGCGGGATGACGAGCGGGTGTCGGCGTTTGCGGATCCGGGGTATGAGCCGGCGGAACCTTATTATTATACTGATGCGATTGCGGACCATGCGGTGCGGTATGTGCGGGAGCACCATGAGGCGCATGCTGAGCAGCCGTTTTTCCTGTATGCGGCGTTTACGGCGGCGCACTGGCCGATGCACGCGCGGGAGGCGGACATTGCGGCGATGCGAGGGAAGTATGACGGCGGTTACGAGGCGGTGCGGCGGGCGCGTTATGAGAAGATGGTGGGGTTGGGGGTAGTGAGTCGGGAGACGACGGGATTGATGCAATTACCGCGCGGGGAAACGGGGACGGAGTTCGAGGCGTGGGACCGACGGAACATGGAGGTGTACGCGGCGATGATTGCGGCGATGGATCGTGGGATCGGGCGACTGGTGGAGGCGTTGCGGGAGACTGGAGTGCTGGACAACACGCTGATTTGTTATTTGCAGGACAATGGAGGATGTGCGGAAGGGATCGGGCGCGGGGGGCGAGGTGAAGCTCGGGCGGCGACTCCGAGTCTGCCGGTGCAGAGTGCGTCGATGATGCGGGATGAGATGACGCCGAAGCAGACGAGGGATGGTTATCCGGTGCGGCAGGGGAAGGGTGTGATGGCGGGCGGGCCGGATACTTATGTGGCGTATGGCGAGGCGTCGGCGGCGGTTTCGAACACGCCGTTCCGGGAGTACAAGCACTGGACGCACGAGGGAGGGATCAGCACCCCGTTAGTGGTGCACTGGCCGACGGGGATTCCGAAGGAGATGGAGGGAAAGCTGGTGCATGCGCCTGGTCACCTTGTGGACATCATGTCGACGTGTCTTGACGTTGCGGGGACGACTTATCCGGCGAAAGCGGGCGGGCAGGATTTGAAGCCGCTTGAGGGGGTCAGCCTCCGGCCGGCGCTAGCCGGTGGACAGCTGAAGCGAGCGCGTCCGTTGTGCTGGGAACACGAGGGGAACCGGGCGGTGCGGGAGGGCGATTGGAAGCTAGTGGCCAAGGCTGGGAAGCCGTGGGAACTGTATGATATTGCCAAGGACCGCAGCGAGCGGCGGGATCTGGCGGCGGAGCAACCGGAGAAGGTGAAGTCGATGGCGGCGCAGTGGGATGAATATGCGGCGCGGTGCGATGTGCTGCCGCTGGGGGCGTGGAAGGGAAAGGGCGGGAAGTGAGTGGGGGGGCTGATCTGGAGGAGACCTTTCGAGAAGCCGGGCGGCAGCGAAGCGGGCTTAAAGTGATTTAAGGTTAACTTCGACTCGGCAGCGGGAGGTTCCAGCCTACGGCCTGGGCGACTTGAGAAGCGAATGCCGGGACACTCCTTGCCAGTTTGGCTAGATAGGTTTCTGCGCTGAGGTCGCGATCGCGAGCCATGTCACTGAGCTTCGCCACAACAACATCGGGGCTGATCGTGTGGAGAGTGATCAGATAGTCTGCCGGATGCACGGCATGAATGTCCCAGGGACGCAGCGAATCCGGACTGAAGTCGCGAAGATTGAATGTGACTATCGTAGATGCTCCGGCCTGGATGGCTGTGGCGAGCACGTGCCGGTCTTTGGGGGCGTTCACAAGTACCGGTTCCAAGCAATCGGATTCATTCACGAGGGCCTCGGGGAAGTGCTTTTCGACCTCCTTCTGCCAATGGTTCGCGAGATGTTTGGGCCGGTTCAGTCTTTCGCGGTGGGTGCGGGCGGTTTCCTCGAGAATGCGTTGCGACCACTTGGGCGAATAGAGACGGGGGCGTTCCGCCAAACGGAGGAAAAGGTCACATACGCCATGGTTGGCGAGGACGCAGGCGTCGAGCACGACTCTGTAGTTCGCGCCCTTCATTCACCGGTGTAGCTTGCGTCATCCAAGCCCGCTTCCATGACCGTCTTGGAGAGTTGGCCCATCGCGTCTCGGCGTACTGAATCGCGGTTCCGCTCGTAGTCGAGCAGATGTTTGAACACGATCCGGCGATGGCTTCCGACGTAGTGGAAGGGGATTTCACCTTTATCGAGCAGGCTGATGAGGAAGGGGCGCGACATGCCAAGGTAATCGGCAGCGGCTTGGCTGGTGAAGGACTCATCCTCCGGCATCATGATCACCGCACGACGCTCGCGGATGGATCGGAGCACATGCACCAGCATGTCAAAGACCGGCTGAGGCAGCTCCAAGCGTTTGCCCTCGGAATTGACAAGGGCAGGGCGTTGCTGGCTGCCAAACACCTCTCCAAGGAGGCGCTCCACCTCCAGGAAGTCCTCAGCGCTGAGTTCACTGGGGTCGAGGCGATTCGGGGCGAGTTTCATGGTGGGGATTGGCGGAAGACGTCCGCCAATTTGTGAGATCAGCGGCCTTGCGTCAAAGCAATATGCGTAATAATCGCAATATTCGAAGCGGGAATTCTGCTGGGTAGCCAATCGGCATGAATCTCTGAGGGCGGCGAGGAGGAGGCCGTTAAAGACGTTGCGGCGTTCGGAGTCGGATTGGCAGGACGCCCATGTTTTGGCGTGGCTGGCGCGGAGGGCGGTGGGGAGCACGTGCCGGACTTCGGGGGCGTTCACGAGCATAGGTTCGAGGCAATCGGGTGCATCGACGGGGGCTTCAGGGATGTGATTTTCGACATTCGCCTGCCAAAGGCACCCCGAAAAAATTGGGAAATTCCTGATAACGGTTTCCTCATTTCCTGCTATTTGTCCGCGAACACCCGCTTCATCGACGCCTCGGAATTGCCGCCCCATGAAACCGCATCGGAAACCTTACGCCGAACGCAGAAGCCTCCAACAGCCGACCGGTGGCCGGCTCGGTCCACTGGTGGTTGCTCTTTTTGCGGCGCTGACGGTTTTTGCGACGGGTGCGGAGCCGATCGCGCCGGGGGAGCTGGTTGCGCCGAAGTTCGAGATTGTTGGGGGGAACCTGAACTTCACGGTCCAGCCCTCCGTTGTGGGCCGCAGTTACCTGCTCCAGTATGCAGACACCTTGCAGGGTGGAACGTGGCAGGATCTTGGCAGCGCCGTCATTGGGGACGGGAACAACCTTGTGATCAGCACCCCCCACACCGCCGGAGTGCCCCGGCGGTTCTATCGGCTCGCGCTCGATACACCGGCAGGAGTCCCCGAAGGCTTTTCGTTCATCCCCGCGGGCGCCTTCACGATGGGACGGACCAGCGGCGACACGGATCTCGGCGACGCCCCACCTGTGACGGTGACGGTGAGTGCCTACTTCATGGCGAAGCATGAGACAACCAAGGCGCTGTGGGATGAGGTGCGGGTGTGGGGAGCGGCGAATGGCTACACGGACCTGCCTGCTGGCGGAGGCAAGGCGACGAACCATCCGGTGCACTCTATCAATTGGTTCGCTGTCGTGAAATGGTGCAATGCAAGGAGTCAGAGGGAGGGTTTGACGCCGGTTTACTCGGTGAGCGGCGCAGTGATGAAAA
>CANHUG010000341.1 GCA_947462995.1 Verrucomicrobiales bacterium
CGGCCTCGTCCCCGAAATCAAATGGCTAGGCTGCACCGACCGTCTCGACGGCTTCGATCCCTCCATCTGGGACTCCAACCCAGCCGCATGGTGGAGCGCCCTCGCCCTCCGCTTCATCCGCATGACGCTCGTCGTCCCCCTCGTCGAAGAAACCTTCTGGCGCGGCTTCCTCTGGCGCACCGTCTCCGACCCGGACCGCGAATTCCATACCCTCCCGCACGGGATCCCCCAACGCACCGCCTTCTGGGCCGTCGCCGCAGGCATCGTCCTCGCCCACACCGGCCCCGACCGCGCCGCCGCCTTCGTCTGGGCCATGCTCACCGGCTGGCTCTACCTCCGCACCAGAAGCATCTGGCCTGTCGTCGTCATGCACGCCGTCGCCAATCTCGCCCTCGGCATCTACGTCATGTCCACCCGCCAGTGGGGCTACTGGTAAAACGGGCTCGCGGACCCGCCCCCAGCTTGCACAAAACCGCTCCGCGCCACACAGGCATCCCCCATGCCTGCTCCGCGCCTCTCCCCCCTCATGGCGGCTCTCCTCCTGCCCGCCTCCGCTTCCCTCCTCCCCGCCCGCGAAATCCCGCCTCTCTCGGACTCCGCCAAACCCCAACCCGGCGTCCCCGCAGGCACCGTCTCCCCACTCCCACTCCCGCCGTCGAAAATCTACCCGGACTCCATCCGCGACGCCTCCCTCTACATCCCCGCTCAAGCTGCCCCAGGCGCCCCCCTCAACACCGTCATCTTCCTCGACGGCCCCGGCTACCTCAAAACCGACGGCTCCTCACGCGCCACCATCGTCCTCGATAACCTCATCGCCGCCGGCAAACTCCCGCCCACCGCCGCCATCTTCGTCAGCCCAGGCACCATCCCGCCAGACCTCAAAGACGCCAAACCACGCAGCATCCGCAGCTTCGAATACGATTCCCCCAACGGCACCTGCTCCCGCTTCCTCGCCGACGAACTCATCCCCGCCGCCCGCGCCAAAGCCAATCTCGCCACCGACCCCGCCAAGTGGGCCATCTGCGGCATCAGCAGCAGCGCCATCGCCGCCTTCACCGCCGCATGGGAACGCCCCGATCTCTTCCACAACGTCATCTCCCACATCGGATCCTTCACGAACATCCGCGGCGGCCACCACTACCCCTCACTCATCCGCGCCTCCCGCAAATCCCCCAAACCCATCCGCATCTGGATGCAGGAAGGCGAAAACGACCTCGACAACATGCACGGCCATTGGCCCCTCGCCAACGACGACATGGCCGCCGCCCTCCGCTGGGCAGGCTACGAACACTCCTTCACCATCACCGGCGGCGGGCACGACGGCCGCCCCGGCGGCGCTCTCCTCCCCGAAGCCCTCACATGGGCCTTCCAGCAACCCGCCAAACCTCAGCCACCCGAAGAATCAAAATCAGATAGCAAACCCGCACGCCACCCCGACGCCAATCCCAAACCCGGCGTCCCCGAAGGCAAGCTCACCGCCATGCCCGCATGGAAAAGCAAGGTCTTCCCAGGCACCGAACGCGACTGGTCAGTCTACGTCCCCGCCCAGTACAAACCCGACGGCTCCGCCGCCCTCATGATCTTCCAGGACGGTCACGACTATCAAAACCGCTCGGGCGCATGGGGCGTCCCCACCGTCCTCGATAACCTCATCGCCGCAGGCCAGATCCCTCCCATGGTCGCCGTCTTCATCAACCCAGGCCACGACCCAGCCAAACCTCGCCAGAACCCATGGAGCAGCAGCAACCGCAGTCTCGAATACGACGGCCTCGGCCCCGCCTACTCACGCTTCCTCCTCGACGAAATCATCCCCGAAGTCGAAAAACAATGGCCCGTTAGCAAAGACCCGGAACGCCGCGGTCTCTGCGGTGCCAGCAGCGGCGGCATCTGCAGCTTCACCGCCGCATGGGAACGCCCTGACCAATTCCGCCGCGTCCTCTCCACCATCGGCAGCTTCGTCAATCTCCGCGGCGGCAACTCCTATCCCTATCTCATCCGCAAAACCGAACGCAAACCCCTCCGCGTCTTCCTCCAGGACTCCTCAGGCGACCTCGACAACCCCTTCGGCCACTGGCCCACCGCCAACCGCCAGATGCACGCCGCCCTCGCCTACATGGGCTATGACCTCAACTTCGACTGGCAGGAAGGCTTCGGCCACAACAGCCACCGCGGCGGTGCCATCTTCCCCGACGCCATGCGCTGGCTCTGGCGCTCCGAAGCCACCACGTCCTCACCCGGCAAAACCAAAGACGACCTCGGCGGCGATCTCTCCCTCAACAAGCTCCTCATCGACGGCGAATCATGGCAGCTCCTCGCAGACGGCTTCGGCTTCGCCGACGGTCTCTCCAGCGACGCCGCAGGCAATCTCTTCGCCAATGACCTCAAATCCGGCGGCTACTGGCGCATCGCCCCCGATGGCTCCAAAACCAAACTCTCCGACCACAACGGCAGCGGCGCCCACACCGCCCCCGATGGCCGCATCATCTTCTGCAGCGGCAGCACCCATCAGCTCACCGCCATGAACCCAGCCACCGGTGCCACCGAAATCCTCGCCTCCAACGTCAACCCCAATGACCTCGCCGTCTCTCCCAACGGCTTCGTCTACTTCACAGACACCGGCAAAGGCGAGGTCGTCTCCCTCAACCTCGCGTCCAAAACCATCACCACTGCCGCCACCGGCATCTCCGGACCCAACGGCATCGCCCTCTCCCCGGACGGCGGCACCCTCGCCGTCTCCGAATACACCGGCCGCTTCGTCCACGCATGGCGCGTCCGCTCCAACGGCACCCTCGACGCAGGCATGCCCGTCATGACGCTCCGCCGCCCCATCGACCCAGCCGGCGAATTCCCCTTCAACGCCCCACCTCCCTTCAAAACCCAAAGCGGCGGCGACGGCATGTGCTCGGACAAAGACGGCCGCTGGTTCGTCACTTCCGCCCTCGGCATCCAGGTCTTCGACCCCACCGGCAGAGAATGCGGGCTCCTCTCCCACCCTGCCCCAGGCCAATCCATCGTCAGCGCCGCCTTCGCAGGCCCCGATCGCTCATGGCTCTGCGTCGCCGCAGGCAACCGCATCGTCCGCCGCAAACTCAACGCCTCAGGCTGGTAAATCCCAGCCCCTTCCAGCGTGACACCCCCGTCACGCACCTGCGGATTCAATGTGGACAGCCACCAAGGCCCGGTGAAGCGTAAGCCTTCACCAATTCCCCATGTCTGACAATTCGCCCGCCGCCGCCGCCGCCGCCATTGTGCGCAAAAGCCGGTCGAACCTCGCCTTCGCTCTCGCCAGTCTCCCGGAAGAACGCCGCGAGGACATGTACGCATTCTACGCGTTCTGCCGCATCGTCGACGACATCGCTGACGACGAAGGCATCCCCGTCTCCGATCGGATCGCCGGCCTCCAGCGCTGGCGCGATGTCATCCACGAACGCGCCGCGGACATGAATCCGCTCGAACAATCCATCGTCGCCCTCCGCGACCGCTACCACGTCCCCGTCTCAGACCTCGAGGAAATCATCGAAGGCGTCAGCATGGACCTCGAACCCCGCCGCTTCGCCTCGTGGGAAGACCTCCGCATCTACTGCCACCGCGTCGCCAGTTGCGTCGGCCTCGTCAGCATCAGAATCTTCGGCTGCCGCACCCCCGAAAGCCGCGACTACGCCATCCATCTCGGCTACGCCCTCCAGATCACTAACATCCTCCGCGACATCCGCGCCGACTGGGACAACGGCGGCCGTCTCTACCTCCCGCTCGACGAAATGGCCGCCGCCGGCTGCACCGAGGCAGACATCGCCGCCCACCGCTACCACGACGGCTTCTTCCGCCTCATGGACGTCCAGATCGCCCGCGCCCGCAGCGAATACGCCGCCGCCGTCGCCGCATGGCGCCGCGATGACGAAGGCCCTCTCCTCGCCTCCGAAACCATGCGCCGCATCTACAGCGGCACGCTCGACCTCCTCCAGCACGACGGCTGCCGGGTCTTCGACCTCCGCTACAGTCTCCCCCTCTCACGCAAGGTCCGCTACGTCGCCAAGGCATGGCTCCGCGGTCTCGCCCTCAAAATCTTCCGCTGACCACCTAACTCTCCCACCCGCCGCAACCCATGGACGCCGCCGTCTCGCTCCGCTCGGTCTCCAAGTCCTTCCACGGAAACCCCGTCGTCAGCGACCTCACTCTCGATATCCCCCGCGGCGAATTCTTCTCCATCCTCGGCGCCAGCGGTTCCGGAAAAAGCACCACGCTCCGCCTCATCGCAGGCTTCGAACCCGCTGACTCCGGCTCCATCTCCGTCTGCGGCCGCCCTGTCTCCACGGACCACCCGCCCTTCGCTGGTCCCGTCAACATGGTCTTCCAGAACTACGCCCTCTTCCCCCACCTCACCGCAGGCGAAAACGTCGCCTTCGGCCTCCGCATGCAGGGCATCAATCGCGCCGACCGCGACCGCGCCGCCCTCGCCATGCTCGCCCTCGTCCGCCTCGACCACCTCGCCAG
>CANHUG010000342.1 GCA_947462995.1 Verrucomicrobiales bacterium
CATGCCTAAGGAGGACGCTAAGCCGTCCGAAACGCCCAAGGAAGAAGCCAAACCAAAACCAGCCGCCAAACCGGCAGCTAAATCTTCCTCGAAGCCAAAATCGTCTTCCTCCAAATCCAGCTCTTCTTCTTCCAAAAAGAAGAAGAAGAAAAGCTAGTCAGCCCCCCCGCTCAGAACACCCGAGCCCAGATCACTTTCAGATACCGGCTCTCCAGACAGTTCGACATCACCGGGTGATCAGCCCCAGCCCCCGTCCGATCCAGAATCTGCAGCCGCCGACGGTTCCGGTGCCCCGCCTTGATCACAATCCGCTCGAACTCCTCCATCCCGAGCAGCCCCGAACACGAGCACGTCACAAAGATCCCACCCGGCTCTAGCAACTGCAACGACAGGCCGTTCAAGTCCTCATAACGCCTCCGCCCGTCATCCATCTCCTCATCCCGGCTGTGCACCAGCTTCGGCGGATCCAGCACAATCACGTCCCACTTCGCCCCATTCTTGATCATCGTCCGATTCCACGAAAACGCGTCGGAATGCACCCAGTCAATCCCGCGGCACTGATTCAGATTCGCATTGTGCTTCGCCTGCGCGATCGCCTTCTCATCAAGATCCACGGCCGTCACCTCCGCCGCCCCGCCCGGCAGCTTCGCCGACAACGCAAACCCTCCCGTATAACAGCACAAATCCAGTACCCGCCGCCCCGCCGTAAACTCCGTCAGCTTCTTCCGGTTGTCCCGCTGGTCACAGAAAAACCCGGTCTTGTGCCCCTCCTCGAAGTTCACTTCATACCGCACCCCGTTCTCCCGGATCCTCACCGTCCTCGGAGCCGCCGGATCCGGAGCCACCATCCGAATCCCCTCAATCCGCGCAATGTCAGGATCCACCCGGATAATCTGCCGCTTCGTCCCCGCCAGTTCATGCAATTGCGGCATCCAACCCGGCAACCGCTGCCAGATTCCCAGACTGTGCACTTCCGCCATCAGCACATCACCATAACGATCAATCGTCAGCCCGCTCAGGCTGTCGCCATCCGAACTCACCGCACGCCACGCCTCCGTCGTCGCATCCAGCTTCAAAACCTCCCGCCGTAACCCCACCGCCTTCGTCAGCGCTTCCGGAAACCATTCCTCCCCAACCGGCACCGACCCATGGTGCACCACCCGCAGCGGCACCCGCGCCCGCCCATTGAAAAACCCACTCCCGAAACAGTCCCCGTTCCGGTCATACACCGTCACCAGCGACCCCGGCACAATGTTCGGCGACGTCGCCGCTATCATCCTCGGATACACCGCCGGATGAAACGTGAAATACTTCAGCTGCACCCACGGCGCAGGCCACTCCGACGACGGACTCACCGGTCGCCGATCCTCCACCTCGCGCTCTTCCCCACGCCCACCCTCCCAACGATCATCCATCTCGTCTCCGGCCTCCACCGCTGGCTGGCTCGGGCGTTGCATGGGATCAGGTCGGCGAAATCTAGGCGGGTTCATCTCCCCCCTTCTTGCAACGCTCATTCCAATTGGGCAACCCGGGACATTCCGCCCCCCAAAACTGCGCCACCGTGTCGCTCCACCTCCCCTTCTCAGGCCAAATCACCATGGCACAGTTCCTGATCATTATTTGCCTCGCTCCCCAGCATCTGCCAATGCTGCACGCGCGAACCTCCTATACCGCCCCCTGCTCCGCTCGCGTCCCCACCCTTTCCCCATGAAACCAAATCCCCCGCGCGCCAAGGAATCTCCCCACGCTCCCGCTCTGGTCATCAACGTCAATACCGCCGCCCGGGCCATCCAGCGCGGCAAAAATACCGCCGGCCCCACCGAAGCCAGCGGCACGCTCCTCGCCGTCCTCCCCATCCGCAACGCCATCCTCTTCCCAGGGATGGTCGTCCCCCTCACCATCGGTCGCAGCGCCTCCCGCAAACTCGTCGACGATCTCCCCGAAAAAGACCGCCGCATCGCCGTCTTCACCCAGCGCACCGAAGACGACGAAAAAGAACCGCTCGCAGATGACCTCTACCCGGTCGGCGTCACCGCCACCGTCATGCGCATCATCAAACAGGATAGCGAAACAATGGTCGCCATCGTCAGCGTCGAAGACCGCGTCGTCATCCGCTCCTCCGGCAAACCCTCACCCTATCTCAAAGCCCGCGTCGAAAAAATCGCCTCCGTCAACCCGCCCGATTCCCAGGAATGGAAGGCCGAAACCGCCTCCCTCCGCGAATCCGCTCTCCGTCTCCTCGAACACAAATCCGACGTCCCAGAACAAGTCAGCGTCGTCATCCGCAACATCGACGACGCCGGCCGTCTCTCCGACTTCATCGCCGGCGGCATCGACATGCCCCTCGCCGACCGCCAGGCCCTCCTCGAGGAACTCAGCGTCGAAAAACGCGTCCGTTCCCTCCAACTCGCCGTCGCCTCACAAATCCAGATCGCAGAACTCCAGGACAAAATCCAGAAGGACGTCCAATCCCAGTTCGGCGAAATGCAGCGCCGCGCATGGCTCAGCGAACAGAAGAAAGCCATCGAAAAAGAACTCGGCGAAGGCAATCAGGAAGCCACCGACGAACTCGGCAAACTCCGCGCCAGACTCGACGCCGCCCAACTCCCCGCCGCCGCCCGCGAACAAGCCGACCGCGAACTCAAACGCCTCGATCACATCCCCCAAGGCAGCCCGGAAGGCTCCGTCATCTTCTCCTACCTCGAAACCCTCGCCGCCCTCCCATGGGGCGTCACCACCGAGGACAATCTTGATCTCGTCCACGCCCGCAAGGTCCTCGACGACGACCACTTCGGCCTCGAAAAAGTCAAACGCCGGCTCGTCGAGTCCCTCGCGGTCCGCAAGCTCAACCCCAAAGGCCGCAGCCCCATCCTCCTCCTCCTCGGCCCTCCCGGCGTCGGCAAAACCAGTCTCGGCCAAAGCGTCGCCAAGGCCCTCGGCCGCCACTTCTCACGCGTCAGCCTCGGCGGCGTTCGCGACGAAGCCGACATCCGCGGCCACCGCCGCACCTACATTGGTGCCATGCCCGGCCGCCTCATCACCGAAATCCGCCGCGCCGGCACTCGCAACCCAGTCATCCTCCTCGACGAAATCGATAAACTCGGCAGCGACTTCCGCGGCGATCCCTCCTCCGCGCTCCTCGAGGTCCTCGACCCAGCCCAGAACCACACGTTCACCGACCACTACCTCGACGTCCCCTTCGACCTCTCCTCGGTCCTCTTCATCGCCACCGCCAACAGCGCCGACACCATCCCCCACGCCCTCCGCGACCGGCTCGAAATCATCGAACTCAGCTCCTACACCGCCCGCGAGAAAAAGGCCATCGCCACCCGCTACCTCCTGCCGCGTCAGCGCCGCGAACACGGGCTCAAAACCAGACACCTCAAGGTCGCCCCCGAAACCATCGACTCCCTCATCGCCGACTACACGCGCGAAGCCGGGGTCCGCGACCTCGAACGCCAGCTCGCCTCGATCTGCCGCGCCGTCGCCGCCAAGGTCGCCATCGACCCTGACACTTCCGTCGCCGTCACCCCTGACGAAGCCGCCGTCATCCTCGGCCCGCCCCGCTTCATCCACGACGAAAAACTCGACATCGCCCGCCCCGGCGTCGTCACCGGCCTCGCATGGACTCCCGTCGGCGGCGATATCCTTCACATCGAAGCCCTCCGCTACCCAGGCAAGGGAGCCGTCCAGTTCACCGGCCAGCTCGGCGATGTCATGAAGGAATCCGTCCAGACCGCCATGAGTCTCGTCCGCAGCCGCTCCGACGCCCTCGGCATCCCCGGCCGCACCTTCGGCCAGAACGATGTCCACGTCCACGTCCCCGCAGGTGCCGTCCCCAAAGACGGCCCCAGCGCAGGCGTCGCCATGTTCACCGCCCTCGCAAGTCTCTACACCGGCAAACCCGTCCGCCACGACCTCGCCATGACCGGCGAAGTCAGCCTCCGCGGCTCGGTCCTCCCCATCGGCGGCCTCAAGGAAAAATCCCTCGCCGCCCTCCGCGCAGGCATCACCACCATCCTCGTCCCCGACGCCAATCGCAAGGACTCCCCTGACATCCCAGACGAGGTCAAAAAGAAGGTCCGCATCATCTTCGTCAAAACCGTCGACGATGTCCTCAAACACGCCCTCGCCTCCCCGACGTAGCAAGGGCGTCCCGCCCTTGTCTCAAATCGAGCCCCCGCAGCTAGCCAAAGTGGCACGGGCGTCCCGCCTGTGACCCTCAATGCCCAGCGCCCCTCTACCCAGCGGCAGCCCCGAACCAAAGCCATCCCGGCCTTACCGCTGCCGCCCCGGCGGCCCCCCAACCCTCACAAAAAAGTCCCGGCCCCCATTCAAAAGGGCCGGGACTTTTCGTAATCTCCTTCAGCGCTTACTTCGCATCGAGATTTGCCTTCATCTCGTCTTCCGTCAGCGCCTTCGTCTCAACCCCGTTCGCAGGCACTTCCGCCCGCGCAATCCACGACACCGC